>VGTJ01000038.1 GCA_016874775.1 Deltaproteobacteria bacterium | reverse complement strand
GTAACCGTATAGAGGCCCCAGCGGGGCCTTCCTAAGAGTTACCGCCCCCAGCGGGGGCTTCGGAATGTGCTCGGCCCCTTCGGAGGGGCCTTCTTAATACCACGGCCTCTGGCCGTGGTAGCTTATTTAGGCATGGCCTATCTCAAGGCTGGCAATAAGGAGGCAGCCAAGGCCACCTTAACTAAAGCTCTCAAACTGGGAGATACTTTTACTGAAGTTGAGGAAGCAAAGCGTGCTCTGGCTGAGCTGCAGTAAGCCGATATGGACACTGGCCGCAACTGGAAACATGGATGCCTATTCGAACGTAGAGACCTGAGTTGGCAACGAGAACCTTCAGCGCTACGAAGTCATGAATGCTGCGGTTGTCTTGTTATGTATTGATGCGGCACTCTGTAGCGGATTAGCGGTTGCTATGCTGCTGCGTAATGCACGCTCTTTTGTTGGACGTGTGTTTGCGCTCGGCATGGCTGTCTTCGCTGCTGAAGCGGTCTGTAACGCCATCAGTGTTCAAGCGGAAACGTACCAGGATGTCGTATACTGGCAACATTGGCGATTCTTTGCGATGGCGTGGTTGCCGGGGATATGGCTCGTCTTTAGCTTGAGCTTTGCGCGCGGCAATTATCACGATTTTCTCAGCAGATGGCAGTGGGGAATTGTTGCTGCTTTTCTGCCGCCCCTCTACCTGCTCGGAACCGGATTTCAATCGCTGTTTATCGACGTTCCGTTTTGGGATGAGGTCTCGCGCTGGAGTCTTGGCTTGGGTTGGGTTGGGTATAGTTTCTTTGTCATTTTTCTTCTTCAATCCGCCTGCATTCTCATGAATTTTGAGCGAACCCTGCGGGCATCAACCGGTGATCTGCGCTGGCAAATCAAGTTTCTGATACTGGGGTTAGGCAGCCTGTTCGCCGTTCGTGTCTATACGGCCAGCCAGTCGCTGCTGTTTTCGCGTTTGACTGCGACGGCGGAGACGATCAATGCCGGTGCGTTGGTCGTTGCGGCGTGTCTTATGCTCTATTCCTTTTCCCGTTCACGTCTCTTGACGGTACATTTTCATTTATCCCCTACTGCGTTCTACCATTCCCTTACCGTTCTCGCGATGGGCGGGTATCTGTTGCTCGTCGGCCTTTTGGCACAGGCTGTGACCTATCTGGGTGGCGAAGATATCCTCCCGTTTGAAGCGTTATTGGTCTTTTTCGCGTTTCTGCTTTTGGCAATGTTTTGGATGTCTGATGAATGGCAACAACGAAGCCGTTTGTTTATCAGTCGCCATTTTCAACGTCCGCGCTACGACTATCGTAAAGAGTGGCTCGTGTTCACTCAACGGACGACGTCCCTTTTGGAGAGTAAAGACCTGTGCGATGCCGTCGTGAAGATGGTTTCCGAAACTTTTGGGGTCTCGTGTGTCACCCTATGGCTACTTGATGAGACTCGTCAACAGTTGCTATTTGGGGGGTCGACGGTATTCCCTGAAACGCAAGCCCGTGAACTGTTACTCACGAAAACCAGTGACGGTGCGGCCCTGATTCGTGTGATGCAGGAGAAACATTTCCCGATTGAATTCGACGCACGCAAGGATGATTGGGCAGGAGAGTTCACGCGCATGTATGCCGCAAGTGTAGGTGAAGCTCGTATCCGATACAGCGTGCCGTTGAATGCCGGTCGCGAGCTGCTGGGGATTATGACTCTCAATGAGCGAGTAATCCGCGAACCGTTATCGTTTGAAGATGCGGATCTTCTCAAAACCGTGGCAGATCAAGCGGCAGCGAGTCTCTGGAACCTGAAGCTCTCTCGGCAATTGCTCAAAGCGAAAGAAATGGAAGCTTTTCAAACACTGTCGACTTTTTTTATTCATGATCTGAAAAACCTGGCATCGACACTTTCGCTGACTATGCAGAATTTACCGGTGTACTTTGACGATCCTGAGTTTCGTGCCGATGCACTCCGGGTGATTACCAATAGTGTACAGAAAATTGATTCGATGTGCGGCCGTTTGTCTCTGCTCACGAAGGGGTTAGATCTTCATACGGCACCTGTTGATCTCAATGCCTTAGTGAATGCAACCCTGACGGAACTTAACGGCGCTGTTCGTGCAACGGTGACCCAGAGGCTGCAGACGATGCCTTCTTTGGTGATTGACTCCGAGCAGATACATAAAGTCCTGGTGAATTTGGTGTTGAATGCCAACGACGCCACAGGGGAAGGCGGGGAAATCGCCATCAAGACCGAACGACAGAACGATTGGGCTATTCTCGCAGTGCAAGACAACGGGAGTGGGATGTCGCCGGAATTCGTGACGCAGTCCCTCTTCCAGCCGTTTCAGACAACTAAGAGCAAGGGGTTAGGGATTGGGCTTTTCCACAATAAGAAAATTGTCGAAGCTCATCGTGGTCGTATTGCAGTGGAAAGTGAACCCGGGAAAGGGAGTATATTTCGGGTTCTCTTGCCGGTCGTGCAGTGAATTGGACCAGTGCGTATGCTATGGTACAATGCCCTGCGTACTTGAAAACAAGGAGTGATGGTTCATATGCCGCAACCTGCACCGTCAGAATCTCCACGCCTCACGAGTAAGCCGAAACTTCTTATCGTTGATGATGATGAGAACATCCGCACACAGATGAAATGGGCGTTCGCCCGCGACTATGCGGTTGTGCTTGCGGAAGACCGGCAAAGTGCATTGGAGGCACTACGCAAGGAACAGCCAGCCGTGGTGACCCTTGATCTGGGCTTGCCACCGCATCCGGGGGGTATTGAAGAAGGGATGCTGACATTAACAGGAATGTTGGAGCAAGACCCGCTGGTCAAAGTGATTGTCATTACTGGACAAACCGAACGGCAGAATGCGCTCCACGCAGTTGCTCGGGGGGCGTACGACTTTCTGTGTAAGCCTGTAGAGGTGGAGGACCTGCGCGGGATCCTCCGCCGTGCATTTTATGTGTCGCAACTTGAACGGGAGAATCGTACCCTGCAGCAGCAACCCACGATCGACCTGTTTGAGGGGATGATGGGCACCAGCACCCAGATGCAAGAGGTGTTTAGTGCCATTCGTCGCGTTGCGACAACTGACGTTCCCGTGCTGATTCAGGGGGAGAGTGGCACTGGCAAGGAGTTAGCAGCTAGAGCTATTCATCGGTTGAGCGAACGAAAAGACGGTCCGTTTATAGCAATTAACTGTGGGGCCATTCCCGAAGCGTTGCTTGAGAGTGAGCTGTTTGGTCATGAAAAAGGCGCGTTTACGAATGCACATATGCAGCGCAAAGGGCGTATTGAAGGGGCGCAAGGTGGGACGCTCTTTCTTGACGAGATTGGCGAAATGCCTCTCGCACTGCAAGTCAAGCTGCTGCGGTTTCTCCAGGAACGCGTGATTGAACGTGTCGGAGGACGGGAAGAAATCCCCATCGACACGCGGGTTGTGGCGGCGACCAATATTGACCTCAAGAACGCGATGAGTGAGAGCCGATTTCGCGAAGATCTCTACTATCGTTTGGGTGTCGTGGTGCTTGCGATCCCTCCCTTGCGGAACCGTGGTGGAGATGTGCTGCTCTTAGCGAATCTGTTTTTGCAGCGGTACGCTGCCGAAGCTAAGAAAAAGGCTGTGAAACTGAATCAGGCCGCACTCCACGCGCTGGAAACACACCAGTGGCCAGGGAACATTCGCGAATGAGAGAATCGTATCAAACGCGCAGTGATTATGGCAGAAGGGAATCAGATTTCCCCTTTGCACTTGGAACTGACCGAACCGACCGATCCCTACTCCGGGAAACGACTCAAGGAAGCTCGTGAAGTAGTCGAACGAGATCTGGTCCAACGCGCGCTGGTCCGAAGTAAGGGAAACCTTACGCAAGCTGCTGCTGATCTTGGGATTAGTCGCCCGACGCTGTATGAGTTGATGGAGAAGTTAGGAATTGCGAAAAGCTAGTTACGAACGGGGCTGCGTATCTGCTCGCGCTGTGCTACGACACTTTTTGGCGGCGACCAACTGGTCGCCTTTTTTTTGTAGAACATCTGCTTTCCTACCGATGAGCGATCGTTGTCTTTTCCGTCGTTGGCGTCGGGAAATTTTACAGCCTGGCGTGGCTAACGATAGATCCTTGAGAGGAGTAACGTTGCAGCGGTCTTTTCTTTTTGTGTTATCCACTATTCACTTCTAGTGAATTTTTCTGACGGTGCATTTTACAGTGTCCCCTGAGGATCAACCGTACGGCTGTGACGATACGGCGAGTGTGGAGCCAAGTACGTAAGAACATTTGCTGTTTTTGTCTTTGCGTTAGGTCACGCAGCTAGCGGACGCATGGCACGGCTTTCGCACTCCTTTCTTGTCATTCTCTTTGACCGCGCAAGAAAGGAGTCAAATACATGCAGGGAACAAGGAAACTTCTCAACACACTCAAGATTGCAGCTGTTGCCATAGCGCTGGGACTGTCCTCGACGAGTGGCGCGTATGCTGCTGCCGTACTCGATTTTGGTACCGGAACTGGTGGCAGTGGTGGCACTCTCAATGTCCAGGGCACTCACGCCTGGGGGTCGGGCATCGTTATTGGTGCACTTGCCGTGGTTGGAGCCCCGCAAAACGATGGTGTCTACGATGTCGATAGCACGAGTGGCGATAACGGGAGTGACACGTACGGGGTGCTGAGTTTTGATACTGACCCGAATAACAACTTCATCAAGATCGAAGGGTCGATTCCCTCTTTTGGCATTACCAATGCAGTGCTGCTGAGCGGGACGCTGAGCGACTTCCAGATCAATTTCACCAACCCGATTATTAGCTTTAGTGCACAAGGATTGGATAGTAAGAACGCAGAGTTGCTTCGTAACCTTGGTCTTCCAGGGGACACGACATTTGCGTTCTTCCAGTTCAACTTCACCGGCTTTTCGAGCACTGGTCCAAATGGCCTTATTACAGGAATTGCGATCAGTACGGATATCGTTAACACGCAGACTCCAGAACCAGGCTCCCTCCTTCTGCTTGGTTCTGGTCTTGTTGGCCTGGTCCTCGCTGCGCGTCGCAAAAAAACCAACTAACCGCAGCCTTTTCCGCCCTCGCTCGTAACGGATGGGGGCAAGCCTACGCTTGCCCCCATCGCTTTTGTGCGCAGTGGATTCGACTTGTCGGTTTCAGCTACAGTAGAGCAAAACTACAGGGGGGATGAGAAACTGGCGTGTCATGAGTGAACAAACTTTTCAGCATTGTGTGTTGTTTGGCGGAACAGGCTTTATTGGATCCCATTTCGCTTCGCATCTCTTGTCGACCGGGATGGGAGAGAAGGTCTGGTTGGTAGATTTTCGTCCAACGCAACCGTCGACGTGGCCTATACCACTCCAAGAGGCTTTCCAGCAAGGACGAGTGCAGGTGCTCACCTTGGATGTCCGGCAGCCCATTGCCCATGCCCAACTCCCCTCTCAAGCCCACCTCGTAGTAAACCTCGCTGCCGTGCATCGTGAACCAGGACACGAGCCTGAGGAATATTTCGCCACCAACTTACCAGGAGCAGAGCACGTCTGTGCCTGGGCCGAACAGGTGCAGTGTTCGACCATTATTTTTACTAGCAGTATTGCACCATATGGACCGACAGAGGAGCGAAAAGACGAAACCTCACTACCTGTGCCAATTTCTCCTTATGGCGCGTCAAAATTAACAGCAGAAAAGATTCATCTCGCCTGGCAGCGTGCTGAGAAGGGCCGGCGGCTGACAATCGTGCGTCCTGGCGTCGTCTTCGGTCCTGGGGAGGGGGGAACGTTACCCGTATGATCCGTGCTGTGCTTGGGCGCTATTTCTTTTACATGGGTAACCAGCACACACGAAAAGCTGGTGGATATGTCAAAGAACTCTGTCACGCATTGACGTGGGTGGGAGACTGGCAAGCGCAGACCGGAACCGATGTTGCGCTGTTTAATTTTTCCATGGACCCTGCGCCAACCGTAGAAGAATATGTTGCAGCGATCTCTCGCGTTGCTCATGTTCGACACTTCATTCCCAGTGTTCCCTATCCTTTGCTGCTTGGCGCGTCGTACCCGATTGAGGCACTCAGTCGCCCGCTGGGTTTGCATCAGCCAATTAGTCCAGTACGCATCCGCAAGTTGGTACGCTCGAACCATATTGACCCACGATTTCTCCGTGAGCATAACTATCCGTACCAGTACACCCTAGAGCGTGCGTTAGCCGACTGGTTACACGATCGCCCCGAAGAATGGGGGAGGTGACTCTTTAGCGATCAGCGATGGGCAGAAGGGGCTTCCTCTCCTTAACGAGCCTTTGGCAAACCGAGTACGCGTTCGGCGATGATATTGCGCTGCACCTCTGAGGTTCCGCCTTCGATTGAGTTGGCGCGGGCCCGGAGGAAACCGTACTGCCAGTAGGCATCGTCTGGTGCCGAGACTTCACCTTGGTAGAGCTGGCCACGCGCTCCCTGGATATCGACTGCGAGTTGTTGCAGACTCTGGTTCGTGTCTGCCCACTGCAACTTGGGGACTGACCCTTCTGGCCCTGGAGGATTGCCGCGCAGGAGACGAGTGAGCGCACGGTAGTTATTGAGTTTTAACAACTCTGTTTCGATATATGCATTCGCAAGTCTCTGTCGTACCAGTGGATCTGAGATCACAGATTGACCGTACCGCGAGGTGCGGCGCGCAGTGGCGACCAAGTCCTCATAGTGACGCTTCTGCGCAAAGGTGAAGAAAAAACTCAGCCCTTGGCGCTCAAACATCAGCGACGTAATGATCACGCGCCAGCCTTGATCCTTCTCTCCTAACAGATTCTGCTTAGGAACTTTGACTTCTTCAAAATACACTTCGTTGAATTCGCTATCGCCAGTAAGGGTTCGAAGTGGCTTGACGGTAATGCCTGGGCTTTTCATATCAACTAGTAGGCACGACAACCCCAGGTGTTTGGGAGCGTCAGGATTCGTACGGACCAACAGCAAGCACCAATCGGCGTAGAACGCTAAACTGGTCCAGACCTTCTGGCCGGTAACAACAAAATAATCCCCTTGCTCCACCGCACGGGTGCGTAGCGAAGCTAAGTCAGAGCCGGAGTTCGGCTCTGAATACCCCTGGCTCCAAATTTCATCACCACTGAGAATATTGGCGGCATGGGCACGCTTTTGCTCTTCGGTGCCATGCACAAGGATGGTAGGACCGACAATTTCAAGACCAAGGACGTTGAGCAGTTGGGGCGCTTTATACGCGGCCATCTCTTCATCAAAGATCATCCGTTCCACGAGCGACGCACCGCGGCCACCGTATTCTTTTGGCCACGAGATTCCCGTCCATCCACCTTCAAAGCAGCGGCGTTGCCAGTGTTTCAGGAACGAGAGGTCGGCAGCGGATGCTTGGGGTTGAAGATGGCGGAGCTGGTGGGTATCCGCAGGGACATTGGCGGCGAGCCAGGCCCGTAACTCCGTTCGAAAGGCTTCTTGTTCTTGCGTAAAGGCGAAATCCATTGCTGTTCCTCCAAATCACTTAAAGTGACTAGTTGCTGGCCAGCCGTTGTTGCAAGAGCGTATTCAGAAGCTGCGGGTTGGCTTTCCCCTGACTGGCTTTCATCACTTGCCCGACAAAGAATCCCAGCAATTTTTCGCGTCCAGCGCGGTACTCTGCAACTTTATCAGGAGCTGCGGCTAACACCTGGTCGATCACAGCGAGAAGCGCATCGCTATCGCTCACTTGCGTGAGTCCTTGTTCGGTCATAATCACGTCCGGGGCTTTGCGGCTTGTGCACATCTCCGTGAAGATGCTCTTTGCGATCTTACCACTGATGGTTCCCTCTTGGATTAAGCGAACGAGCAGGCCCAGGTGTTCTGCTGGGCATGGCCACGCTGTGATTGTGAGGGCGTCATCGAGCTTCTCTTCTTTGATGATACGCAACACGCTCTCCATCACCCAATTGCTGACGGCCTTGGGGGCTGCAGGATACGCATGTACTGCTGCTTCATAGTACTCAGCCACATCGCGTCGGGCTGTCAGAATGTCGGCATCGTACGCCGGGAGGCCGTACTCGCGTATCAAACGATCGCGCCGGACCGTGGGCAGTTCCGGTAGCGTGCTGGAGACCTGCGATATCCACTCCTCACTCAGCACTAATGGCAACAGATCCGGGTCGGGAAAATAGCGGTAGTCGTGCGCATGTTCTTTACTCCGCATCGAGCGGGTCACTTCGCGATCTGCGTCCCACAGTCGCGTTTCTTGCGCGATCTTCTCACCCGAGGTGAGTGCCGCGTGCTGGCGGTGGACCTCGTACTGGATGGCTTTCTCGACGGCACGGAAGGAGTTCATGTTTTTGATTTCGACTTTCGTACCGAAAGTATCGCTTCCGCGCGGTCGGATCGAGACGTTGGCGTCGCAACGGAAACTGCCTTCCTCCATATTGCCGTCGCAGATTTCTACGTATTGGAGAATGGTGCGCAAACTCCGCAAATACGCACCAGCCTCTTCCGGCGATCGCATATCTGGTTCACTGACGATTTCCAGCAGCGGCACTCCAGCGCGGTTGAGGTCGACCAGACTGGCCTCACTCTGTGGGTCATGAATATTCTTTCCTGCATCTTCTTCCATGTGGATACGGGTCAAGCCAATACGCTTGGGGTGGGCATCGACGGTGATGTCGATATATCCATGCTGAGCGATCGGTAACTCGTACATACTAATCTGGTAGCCTTTGGGCAGATCAGGATAGAAGTAATTCTTGCGCGCCCACTGGCTTTGTCGCGCAATCTGGCAATGGGTCGCAAGCGCTGCACGCATGGCAAATTCAACCACGCGTTGGTTGAGCACCGGCAACACGCCGGGCATTCCCATACATACCGGACATGTATGATGGTTAGGTGGTGCGCCAAAGATAGTGGAACAACCACAGAAGATTTTCGACTTCGTCAGCAGTTGCGCATGGACCTCAAGACCGATGACTGTTTCGTATTCCATAACCCCTCAACAAAAATGTATTCAGTCGGGTACCGTGACGTTCTGCTCCCCTGATGCCAATGGTCTCAGAGCACTGGCTTTTGCGTGTGCCAGGACGTGTGTTGCTCATAGTTGAACGCCGTTCGTAACAGCGTTGCCTCATCAAAAGGTTTGCCAATCAATTGCAGGCCGATCGGCAGACCCTGCTTGTCGAATCCACAAGGTACAGAGATCCCGGGTAAGCCAGCGAGGTTGACGGCAATCGTGAAGATATCTGACAAATACATGGTCAGGGGGTCCGTCGTTTTGTCTCCGAGCGCAAAAGCCGTGGTTGGCGCCACTGGGGTAGCGATCACGTCACACTGCTGCATCGCTTGGAGAAAATCCTGGCGAATGAGGGTTCTCACTTTCTGTGCTTTCAGATAATACGCATCATAATACCCGGCAGAGAGGACATAGGTGCCGAGCAAGATACGCCGTTTCACTTCAGTTCCGAACCCCTCAGCACGAGTCTGTTCGTACATCGAGGTTAATCCGCCGTTGTGTGGCGTACGGTATCCATACCGCACCCCATCATAGCGCGCCAGATTGGAACTCGCCTCAGCGGTGGCGATCATATAATACGTTGCGACGGCATAGGAGGTGTGCGGCAAAGAGATTGGTACCGATTCCGCGCCTAAGGCAGTGAGTGTTGCTATACTCTCCCGGACGGCAGATTCCACCTCAGGTTGCATGCCTTCGACAAAATATTCTTTGGGAATACCGATGCGCAGTCCACGCACGTCTTGTGTCAATGCGGCCTGATAGTCTGGCACTGGCAGGTTCACCGATGTTGAGTCCTGAGGGTCATGGCCAGCGATAGCTTGGAGGAGGAGGGCGCAGTCCCGTACATCTTTCGTGACTGGTCCAACCTGATCGAGGGACGATGCATAGGCAACCACACCGTAGCGACTGACGCGGCCGTACGTGGGCTTCATGCCAGTGACGCCACAGAACGCGGCTGGGAGGCGAATCGATCCACCAGTATCGGTGCCTAACGAGGCTAGGGCTTGGTCGGCAGCGACTGCCGCGGCGGAGCCTCCAGACGATCCACCTGGGACCCGAGTGACATCCCACGGATTGAGCGTCGGAGCAAAGGCCGAGTTTTCATTTGATGATCCCATCGCGAATTCATCGCAGTTCACTTTGCCAATGAGAATCGCTCCAGCGGCTTTGAGGCGCTGAACGACCGTGGCATCATACGGAGGAACGAACTCGGCGAGGATACGAGAGCCAGCGGTGGTACGGATATCTTTGGTGAGGATGACATCCTTCATGGCAATCGGAATACCACAGAGCGGTGGTGCCGTGTCGGGGGTTTGTAATTGTTGGTCAGCGAAGGTTGCCTGTGCGAGGGCGTCATCAGCACTTACTGTGAGATAGGCGTGCAGTGCTGGGTTGGTCGCGGCAATACGGGTGAGCACGGCCTGTGTGAGGTCGTGCGCCCGAATATCGTGCTGTCGCAGGAGTTGTGTTGCCTCGTGAATCGTGAGCCGGAAAAGGTCCATAACAGTCTCACCAATAGGGAAAGTCCCACGGGATGGAATACGGTGGCTTAGTCGATAATCTTGGGAACAACGAACAGTGTTGCGTGCGTCGCAGGGGCCGTGCGGAGCAGGTTGTCGTTAGGCGTGTTGGTAACGTGGTCCTCCCGCAGGGGCATGTATCCGGTGACCGCATGGGTAAACGGTTCGGTTGTGTCAGTGTCTAATGTCCTGAGCGTTTCTACATAGGTGAAGACTTTCATAAAGTGTTCCGTCATTGCCTCAGCTTCGTGTGTAGACAAAGCGAGGCGCGCGAGGCGGGCAACACGCTGCACCTCTTCCAGTGTGACCGTTGCCATAGAGATGATAACTCCCAGCAGAATGCGTGAATTGCCTCTGCACCATAGAGGAGGAGGGGAGTCTGTGAAAGTAGGGCAGGGGAATCTTGATTGCGTGTGTGGGGCTCAGCTACGTTAACGAGCACGGTGATGTCCCGACAACGACAAGAGCTTGGACAACGTGGAGAAACCAAGGCCGTCCAGTTTCTTGAAGCACGTGGCTATACGTTGATTGCTAAGAACTACCGTTCGCCCTATGGCGAAGTGGACCTCATTGTGCGTGATCCGCGCCGTCCGCAGATGATCGTTTTTGTCGAAGTGCGGACAAATTCTGATCCGCGGTTTGGTGATCCTCTCGAGTCGATCAGTTTGCGAAAGCAGCGACAAGTTGCCAAGACTGCTCAGTACTATTTGGTGACGCGCGGTTTTGATCAATGTGAAGCGCGGTTTGATGCGATAGGGATTCGCTGG
This sequence comes from Deltaproteobacteria bacterium, assembly GCA_016874775.1. Classification (NCBI taxonomy): domain Bacteria; kingdom Pseudomonadati; phylum Myxococcota; class Myxococcia; species Deltaproteobacteria bacterium. The sequence goes on along the minus strand of VGTJ01000038.1, from coordinate 25,441 downwards.
GAACAGGGACAGGCACGGATTAGTCACATTCAAAGTGCCTTTGAGCTTATGCGCTCGTGGTAGAACGCAGAGGAGTCTGACGTGATAGGACGACCGAAAATAAGAATATTAGGATTGTGGATCTTGGGGATGCTGGCGATGTCGACCCCAGAGATTCTTGGCTATGAAGCGGTCAACGTACAGAATGGAGGGAGTATTACGGGCACAGTGACTTTTGTTGGAACACTTCCCGTCGGCATGCTGGTGACAATTTCGAAAGATCAAGAGATTTGTGGCAAAACAGAGAAAAAGGACGAGACTTTGATCGTGGGTCCCAATCGTGGCATTCAAAATGTTGTTGTTTCACTTGTCGACATCAAGCGCGGGAAGCGATTTACGACCAAGGATGTTGTTTTGGACCAAAAGGAATGCCGCTATGCACCTCATGTCTTATTAGTCCCGGCCGGGGGGACTGTAACCATTCTGAATAACGATGGCATTCTTCATAACCTTCATAGCTATAGCAGCAAGAATCCGCCCTTCAATAAAGCCCAGCCAAAGTTCAAGAAGAGTATCAAGGAGACATTTCGTGAGCCTGAAATCGTCAAGTTAACCTGCGATGCGCATGCGTGGATGATCGGATGGCTTGTGATTCACGAGCACCCGTATTATGCGATAACCGATAGTGCTGGCGGCTTTCTTCTTTCCGATGTTCCACCTGGGGAATACAATATAAAAGTCTGGCATGAGTCTCTCGGTGAAAAAGTCACGCCTGTCAACGTTCCGTCTCAAGGGAAAGTTGTTTTTAACAGTGATTTCTGAGATTGCGGATGAGAAGGACATGCCGCTTTATGATCATTTTTAACATAAATTGACTATAGTCAATTTATAGAATTCCGAGAATCACACTTTCTCATTAAGCAATTTTTAAAAATTATTTAAGTAGTGAGGGTTGAGTATTTCAGGGAAAATCCAATTTTGACTATATTCAATAAATATTAAAATAAGTGATACCCTGAGTTTCTTAGCCCTTAGCAACTATAAGAGAATGAGATAGTAGAGCAGCAAGTATTTGCTTTTACAGCTGGTCTCTCTCTATTTTATGCGTCTCAATTTCACTAGATTCTCGTAGAGCGTTTGACTTTGCGAAATGACGCAAGAACGCCTTCATATAGGTCGTCTCCGCGTCATCCGAAGAGAGTGGAATAACCAGTGCGCACTGGTGCGGCCTAGAGAATGTTCTGTTAGGTTCTTGGAATAGTACTAGTAGATAGTCCAGAAAGTTTTGATGGATAACTCAAGGGACGTCATACCCGCGAATGCGGGAATCCAGGAGGCTGAATTACAGGCCACTGCTGAATTTCCCTGGCTGCCCGGGAGAGATCCGACAGTCGCGTTTTTAAAATTACTTAATATATATTATCGGACATTATAGGATTAGAGTTTCTCCTTTTCTTCTCACCCCTCCTACTTCCCTACTTTTGCCTGAAATATTTCCGTCAATGGATACGACGGAGACCCTGATGACAGTTGCTCGTAGTAGGACTTCGCGGCGTTTGGATCATTGAGTTTTTCAGCCAATCGCCCAGCTGCCGCTAGCGCTTCAAGTTTCAATGGACCATCTATCTCTTTGGCTTGCTCATAGTGCTGCCGAGCCTGCGCCTCAGCACCCCGACGTTCTTCCATTTGCGCGAGCTTCACAAGAAGCAGTTGTTCGAGGGAGCTTCTTCCCGCACTCCGTTTCACCGTCGCTAGGCCTTGCTCATAGCTCTTCAACGCATCGTCCTTCTTATCAAGTTTCGCATACGCTTCACCAAGATAGTAAAGACCCAACGCTTGCTCTGTTGTACCGATGGAAGAACTCCGCGCCTTTTGCAGTGTTTCTACCGCCTTTTGCGCCTCTCCACCTTGGAGCGTCGCAATGCCTACTCTCAAGTGTTCTAGAGCTGCAGTTTTTTGCAATCGAAAGTAAAGCGCGCCACAGGCCAAAAGAACAGCAATACCAATCACCACCCCAACCGCGAGCTGATTATCACGAATCTTCTGCGTAATAACATCCCACAGCATGCCGTCTTCCAACCCCGCTATTCGCTCTTGTATAGAAACTGCTTTCGCCACGTGCTTTTCTACCTTCTCAGCATATGTCTCTGTTACATCTTGTACTTGAAATCGTCTGGAGACATCTTCTCTAGGATTTCTGCCCATTTATCTCTTGAGACATTAGAGAGATTCTGCTCCTGATGATCTTCCATTTTCTGCTGTAACGTGCTTGACGCTTCCAATACTTTCTTTGCCACAAAGATCGGACTCTTCGTGCGTAGCGCAAGCGAAATCGCATCACTTGGCCGTGAATCGATGATAACTTTTTGGCCCTGTATGTCTAAACAAATACTTGCATAGTACGTACTGTCACGCAGATCCGTGACTTCAATCGCTTCTACACTCCCGCCCAACGTGTCAACCACCGTCCGTAACAGATCGTGCGTCATAGGCCGTGCCATCTTGATTCCCTCAATCTCAGTGGCCATCGCGGTTGCTTCCATAAGCCCAATCCAAATTGGCAGGTTGAGCTTGTTATCAGGATCTTTCAAAATGACGATGGGTGTTTTTGTTACCGGGTCAAGAGTCAATCCCCCGACCCGCATCTCGATAAATTCTTCTCTCGCCATAGCATCCTCATTCGTGCAGAAAGAGTCACGGTCCTCAATACCCGTCTGGCGCCCCTTAATGCCACGCCTCCCTCATCAAGCGGTAACCAGTTTATCGATAACTCTATACAACTGATTGAGATTCCGACACTCCTCCACCATGTCACAATACGGAGCGTAGCGATCCATTTCGCTATCACCAAATCCCCACGTCAAGCGACTTTCAGGATTCAACCAAATCACTTGCTTCGCTCGCAATTTCATGTCCCGGATTACCCACTCATGCGGCAAGTTGTAGTTATTGCGCGCGTCGCCCAAAATAATCACCGTTGTCCGCTTATTGATCGCGGACAAATAATCACGATGAAACATTTTAAACGCCCGTCCGAAATCCGAATGCGCGTACAGGTTGATCATGTTCCCACGCATAGCTAGATCGATAGCAGATTGTATCTCGTTGTCCTCAAAGAGCTTCGTCACTTCTCCCAAATCAGCGACAAAAATAAAACTCCGCACCTTCGAATACAGATCCTGTACGGAATAGACAAATTGCAACATAAATCGCGACACATTCCGAACCGAATCCGACACGTCACACAGAATCACCACCTGTGGTTTCTCCTTCTTGCGACGATCAAGCACGATCCGAAATGGCACCCCGCCGTACTGCAAGTTCTTCCGCAACGTCTGCTGCAAATCAAAATGGCCACGCTTTGCCCGTTTTCGCCGGATGGCAATCACATGCTTCAGTCGCTGAGCGAGCTTAGCAACCGCCTCCATCATCTTTCGGATCTCGTCCTCCGTCAGATAATAAAAGCTCTTGTCCGCAAGCGTGCGCATTTTCTGCTGTTCCCGCACTTGCGGATTCTGTTTCTCCAGCTCCGCCCGGACAAAACTCCGCACCATATGCGCAAGATCTTGCATGCGCCGGTCAATATACGCCAGCGCTTGTTCTACCTGTTGCGGGTTCAAACCAGCTCGCTGCAATGCTTCCTTCAGCGCTTGCATTTCCTGCATGAGCTGGCCAAATCCCAACATCTGCGCCACAGCGTTGGCAAACTGCCCTTCCTGAAACGAACGTTGAATATCCTGCAGGTTCGCCTGCTGAGCCGCTTCCCGTAGCATGCGCTCTAGCTGCCCGGTATTGTTTGAGAGCAGCGCTTTTGCCAACTCAGACAAGTCGGTCCCCATGTTCTTGAGTTGCTCTTCCAATTGCTCAAGAAATTTCTGAAACTCCTCCTCTGACATCTCCATCGCAGCCATCGTCTCTGCGCCAGCCTGCTTAATAATCTCCCCAAGGCCGGTGAAATACAGATCAAACAGTTCGTTATAGACGGGAATGTCAACAACTCGTTTCACCAACGTTGCCCGGAGCGTATCCTTCAAGATCTCACGGTTCCGTATGCCAACCAACCCAAGCGCAGAGAACGTATCCATATTCTCGGCCGCCGACACTTTCAGACCATTCTCGCGCAGTAAATGAGTGAATTCGATAATCTTGTCATCCATGGCGGCACTCGTTTCGATGTCTTTCGTATCGTTCGTTAATGGAGAAGGTCTTTATCGCTCTGGCCCGCACCGGCTTTCGTCGCCTTCGTTTTCTGCTTCTGCAGGTATTCCTTGAGTTCAGCCTCAGCCTTACGCACATCTCCCTCATACTTGAGGATCGTATTGAGGGTTTCGTTCACCACCTGCTCCTCAAGTTTATCAACGTTGAGCAACGTGAGCGCTTTTGCCCAATCGAGCGTCTCACTAATGCTCGGAACTTTTTTCAGGTCGAGCTTACGAATTCCCTGAACGACTTCAACCACCTCTTCCGCTAGCTTTTCCGCAATCCCTGGAACTTTCATCTTTACAATCGCCAGTTCCTGCTCACGATCAGGAAAGTCGATATAAAGATGTAAGCAACGCCGTTTCAACGCATCCGACATTTCTCGGGCATTATTGCTAGTCAGCACCACGAGCGGAATCTGCTTTGCTCGGATGGTCCCAAGTTCCGGCACGCTCACTTGAAAATCGCTCAGCACTTCTAATAAGAAGGCTTCAAACTCACTGTCAGATTTATCGATCTCATCAATGAGGAGCACGAGCTGTTTCTCTGCTGATATCGCTTGCAACAACGGCCGTGGCAAAATGAATCGCTGCGAAAAGAATACGCTATCTTGAGTGCCAATCCGATCGACTGCTTCTGCAAGGTTCCGAGTCCCTTCAATCACCTCGCCAATTTTATCCTTCAGAATTTGCGTATACAGAAGCTGCTTCGCGTATTCCCACTCGTACAGCGCCTTCGCTTCATCCAAGCCTTCATAACACTGCAACCGTACCAAATCACAGTGCAAAGCTTCGCCGACTACTTTCGCGAGTTCGGTCTTTCCTACCCCAGCCGGCCCTTCGACCAGGATCGGTTTTCGCAGATGGTTCGCGAGATACACAATCGTGGCAATCCGCTGATTGCAGATATATTTTTGCTCTGCGAACTTGTTAATAACATCCTCGATCGAAGTGAACATTCTCCCTCCCTGGCCGTAAATTTGTCACACCCTAGCACATGCAAAAAGCCTATGACAAGGCGCGCCCGCCAACGGCCTCCCACACTAAGACGTAGTCCATCCTCCGCTCCTCGTAGCACCCTTGCATACGCAGGAGTTCTTTTCCTATAATTCGCCCCCATGTGTACGCTTGCCTTTTACTTCCAATCATTTCCTCATTACCCCATTGTTGCTGCCGCAAACCGCGACGAGTCCCTCTCTCGACCTTCTGCGACTCCTCGCCAACTCTCGTCGAGCCCATGGATCTACGGTGGTCAAGACTTACTTGCCGGTGGAACGTGGCTCGCAGTCAATGAACATGGCATGATTGCAGCCATCCTCAATCGCCATACCGGTCGCACTGCTGACCCCCACTGCCGTTCACGTGGCCTGCTTTGCCTTGAAGCCCTCAAGTATTCGTCAGTCCGTCAGGCAGTCGACTATGTCAACGCCCAATCCCCGAGTGACTACAATCCTTTCAATCTGCTGATCGCCGATCACACTGAAGCGTTTGTTATTCACGCCCAAGCACCCCTCTTCGAGACGCAACCGCTTCGTCCAGGCTTCCATCTCCTGACCAACTACAACCTCAACGACCTCAGTTGCCCACGCACCAAACGCTCAAGTCCAGACTTCGCGCGCCTTCCCCTTCTCACTCCAGCCCAGCCACTGGCTTTCTCCGACATCTGCGCCCAACTTCATCCCCTTCTTGCAACCCATGCTCCCGACCCAGATCCACGAGCAAGCGTCTGTATTCACTTGGATGGGTACGGCACCTGCTCTTCGAGTGTTCTTGCGTATTCCCAAACCGAACGCCGCTACCGTTATACCTTCGCTCCGGGTTCCCCCTGTCGTAACACTTATAGTGAAGTCTCCATCCCTCCCGGCGGCTGCGCAAGCCATCCACCATCAACCACGTAAGATGCGCCCGTCACGAAGTCCCCTTCGTCAAGCAGAAACATCAATATGCGAAGCACGTCTTCAGGTGTCCCTAAGCGCCGCAACGGAGTAGTCCCGATAAGCCGCTGCAAGGAACCTGCATCGTAGTCCACTGGCGGCAACACTGGCCCCAAAATCAGTTCATTCACCTGCACGTGCGGTGCGAATGCTTTCGCTAACGCCGCTGTCGACATATGTACCCCTCCCTTCGTTACACAATAGGGAAGATAGTGACGCACCGGTCGCTGACCACTCCAATCCCCAAGTTGGATAATCTTCCCACCCCGCTGCTCGTGCATGATGCGTCCGAGTCGAACTGCCAGAATCAATGGTGCCTCTAGGTTTACGCGCAACACCTTCCGCCATTCCGCCACCAAAAGCGTCTGTATCGTATTCGCCCCAAATACGGCAGCGCTATTCACCAACACATCAACTTTTCCAGTACGTCGGAGCACCTCCTGCACCAATGTCTCAGCTCCACCAGCTGTTGACAAATCCACTCTCACAATCTCCGCTCGGCCACCCCGTTTTTCTATCTCCGCTACTACATCCTCAGACGCTGAGTGCATATGCAAGATGAGATCAACTCCTCGCTCGGCCAGAGCAAGAGCAATCGCGCGACCTAAACGCCGTCCAGCTCCAGTGATAAGTGCTGTCGCTCCCTGTAACTTCATATCTCGAACTCCCCGATGGCCCTCACCGACTTACTACGCCTCGCGCACTCCTGACCTTACAGAGCCCCACGCATTACCTACACAGTCCCTGAAACACCCGCATCCTCCAGCGTAAGCTCTCAGCATTCGCGTGAACCACCCCAATTCAATCTCCATCACTACCCCACACCTCTTATCTCCCACCACCCTCCTTTACTACCGCATCCCAACGAAGCTCACGGGGGCACTCGCGTGCGAAGCGCAGCGGAGCAAAGCGCAGTGCCCCCGTGAGCGGCAACCCCACAAAAGTCCTCGAAAAGCCAAACCGCCGCCCCCTTAAAGCATCCCCTATTCCACGACACCACGGCGCCACATCTGCCATTTCTATCTAGCCATACTCGCCACTCAATTCACAAATTTTTGTCTCTCCCATTCGCCAAATACAATCCTCAGCCCAACCCAACGTCACAAACCTAACCGCCTCAGATCACCTTCCCCTCACCCCCTCTTCCTTTAATAAGAGACATTTACGAGATTTTTATTCTTTTTAGGCTTATTTAATAGCAATTAATTATTTTTTATTTCTTTTTTGTCTAATTAAAATTTGTCCTTACTCTAGTCAAGTAAAATGGCTTTACCTTGCTCTTTTCACAGGCCGAAAAATATGTGAATAATTCTAAAAGCAAAGGGATCTTATGGAAAATATTGTGGACAAGCCAAAAGGGATCCGCCAAAAAAGTCCAAATGCTCCTGCGTATAGCGTGCAAGAAGCGTTAGAAGACGCTCGTAAGATCTTTCGGATAGAAAATCAGGTCCCTATAAGCCGAGAGTCCATAGCCGAACATCTGTCTTTGGCGGCGCAATCTGGCCCCTTCAACCGCAAGCTAAGCAGTCTTCGCCAATATGGCTTCCTCGAACCCGTCGGCAAAGATCTTCGCGTTAGCGATCTTTTTCTTCGCATTGACCATTCAACCGACGAATCAGATCGCCAACACGCTCTCCGTGAAGCGCTCAGTCGTCCGACTATCTTTCAAGGGTTACTCAATCAATATGAAACTACTGGCGGAGGCCTGCCATCTGACATCAATCTAACTAACCAACTCGTCCTCAAGCACCGCTTTACCAAAACCAATGCGGAAACCGTTGCCAAATCATTCCTTGAATCTGCTCGTTTCGCTGGATTAACCCAATCCCGCTCATACACTCCTCCCGTCTCATATCCCCCTACTCTCGCTTCCCATCTCCTATCGCATCCCCTTCCCAAAACACCGGAACTTCCCCCCGACACCAATCGCCTTCGCGACGATCCAATCCCCCAGTGCCGTCAAGAGATCCCTCTCAGCCCAGGTCGTCGCGCAATCGTTTCCGTTCCCGAAGACGTCTCGTCTGAAGAAATCGCCAAAGTCATCCGAGTCCTCCATGCCCTTGCTGGCGTTTCCACTTAACCTCCGCACTCAAGCGAGCGACCTACTTGACCCCCCATCTTGTTTTCTGCATCCTTCCCTCACTCCATCGCTAAGAGTAGGGCCATGTATTATTTAACCCGTCTGGTCGAATTCGAGGCTTCTCATCGTTACTGGAATCCAAACTTCTCCCTCGAGGAAAACCATCGCACTTTCGGAAAGTGCGTCAGTCCGTATGGCCACGGTCATAGCTATATTCTCCGCGTCTCCCTCTCCGGACGTATCGACCCGCACACAGGCATGGTTCTGAACGTCAAGGAACTTGACCTTATCTTAAAAGAAGTCAGCGCCGAATTTGATCATAAATTCATTAACGCGGATCATCCCTCGTTCAACACTCGCATACCGACAACAGAGAATCTCGCCACGTACATGCGGGATCGCATCGAAGAAAAACTCCAAACCGAGCGTAATCACTATCACCTAGCGCAAGTTCGTCTCTATGAGGAACCGACGTTGTGGTCAGATGTGTTTGCTGGAGAAGGACGTACTATGGCATACCTGACAAAAACTTTTGGTTTCAGCGCCGCCCACCGACTTCATAGTTCTCTTCTCTCCGATGAAGAGAACCGCGCCGTATTTGGGAAATGCAATAACCCAAACGGCCACGGCCACAACTACGAACTAGAGGTAACAGTACGTGGTGAAGTCGACCCTCGCACCGGCATGATCATGGACCTTGGGTTACTCATGCAAATCGTGCAAACCGAGGTGCTGGATCGCTTCGACCACAAACACCTGAATAACGACACTGCGGAGTTCGCCACACTCAACCCCACGGGCGAGAACATCACAAAAGTCATTTGGGATCTTCTCTCTCCCCAATTAGGGACACAATTGACTAAGGTCGGGCTCTGGGAGACGCCGAAGAATTTCTTCGAGTACACAGGCGAATAACACTATGACGATACAAACTCTTCACGGGCAAGTTGCGATTGTCACCGGAGCTGGATCTGGCATCGGACGCGCGGTTGCCCTCGCTCTTGCACAATCAGGAGCCAAAGTCACGCTCGCTGCACGAACAAAACAAAAACTCGATGAACTTGTGTCTGAGATCACGAAAGCTGGCGGCACCGCCCTCGCTGTGCCTACTGATGTCAGTAGTGAATCGCAAGTTGAAGACTTAGTCGCCAAAACTACAGCATCCTTTGGCCATATCGACATTCTTATCACCAGTGCTGGCGGCGCATATTTCGGACCAATCATTGAATCTCGTACAGAAGACTGGGACTCCATGATTAACGTCAATCTCCGCGGCATCTACCTGTGCTGCAAGCACGTCGTACGCGCGATGCTTCCGCGCGGCCAAGGTCACATCCTCAACGTACTCTCAATTGCCAGCACCCACACCCTCTCAGGGTCGACTGGCTATACCGCCTCGAAAATGGGCTCGCTTGGTTTAACCAGAGTGATCGCCGCCGAAGTCCGCTCAGCCGGGATAAAAGTGACTGCCGTCATTCCTGGCGCAGTCGACACTCCATTGTGGGATACTAGTGGCAGCACCCTAGATCGGAGCAAGATGCTGTCAGCAACTGACGTGGCAAATGCGATGATCAGTGTCATCGCCCAACCGCCTGGCATTCACACCGATGAGATCGTACTCATGCCACCTTTAGGGGTCTTGTGATCGCCCACCGCATTTCTCTCGTTTTTCTTCTTATTATCCTGCTCCTCGGAACCTCCTGTAATAGTAAACCTGTTCAGGAGTTATCCAATACTTTTCGCGTCGCCCTCCTTACCCCCGGTCCGATTAGCGACGCAGGCTGGAATGCTCTCGCCTACGAAGGACTAACCAAGATCAAAGACACTCTTCACGCTGAAGTCAGCCAAATCGAAACCAAGACACCAGCTGAATTTGAAGAAGCCTTCCGTGACTATGCCAGCCGCAATTTTCATCTCATTTTCGGTCATGGTTTTGAGTTCCAAGATGCGGCCGCGAAGGTTGCGACCGACTTTCCCAACTCTGTATTCATCACCACTTCAGGGAGCACTGTTCGAACAAATGTCGCCCCGATGCGATTTCTCCTCGAAGAAGCGACATATCTCATGGGTATGATAAGTGCGCTCGTCTCTAAAACAGGCAAAGCCGGCGCTATCGGCGGCGTTGAGATTCCACCCCTTAAAAGCACGTTTATGGCGTTTGAGGCTGGAGCCAAAAGTGTCAATCCCAACTTCCAAGTCATCGTTTCATACATCAGCAACTGGGAAGATGTCGGCGCGGCCAAGCAAGCAACTACAGCACTCATAGAACAAGGCTGTGATGTCATTATCCCGAACGCCGACGCAGCTAGTCTTGGAGCCTTCCAAGCCGCCCAAGAAAAGAATGTTCTTGCCTTTGGTACCAACAAAAACCAAAACGATCTCGCACCTTCTGTGATTCTCGCGAGCGGCGTCATTGATATCCCGACAGCATTTCTGCAAATGGCCCAATCTGTCCAAAACCGCTCCTTTCAAGGCCGCATTATTCGCCTGGGCTTGAAAGACAACGTCATAGCTCTCGTCTACAACCCAACATTAAAAGATCGTCTCTCGCCTGAAGCGCAAGCTCGCATCGACGCCGCGCAGCAACAGATCATCAATGGCACCTTAACTGTCCCCAGCGTTGAATTCTCCCCCGTACCATCAGGCGCTTCATAACTTCCCATGCCCGACCTTGCCATCAGAGACCTCACCAAAACTTTTCGTGGGACTCTCGCGGTTGATCACGTCAGTATTGATTTCCCCGCCGGCGAAATTCACGCCATCCTCGGCGAGAATGGTGCAGGGAAGTCTACTCTTATGCATCTGGTTTCTGGTTTATATCGCCCCGATCTTGGCACCATCCTCATCGACGGCCACCCCCACCGCTTCTCGTCACCTCGATCTGCACTTGCTGCTGGCATCGCCATGGTTCACCAGCATTTCATGCTCATCCCTTCGTTTACCATTGCGGAAAACATCCTTCTCGCACATGCAGGTTCCAGTCTCGATAGAATCGATCGTAAGGTTTTATCACAACAAATAGTCACTCTCGCAACTCACTTCGGCATCAACATCGAAAATCCTGACACCCCCATCGCAGCACTGTCTGTCGGCTCTCAGCAACGTGTAGAGATCCTCAAAGCGCTCGCTGCCTCGGCTCGCATCCTGATTCTTGATGAACCAACCGCCGTTCTTACTCCAGCTGAAGTTGAAAATCTTTTCGCTGTTCTTCGTCGTTTGAAACAAGAAAGATATCTGATTCTTTTGATCACCCACAAAATTCCCGAAGTGGTCGCCATCGCCGATCGCCTCTCCGTTCTGCGTCGAGGTCGCTTGGTCACAACGAAAAACACTGCTACCACAACTCCGGCAGAACTCGCTCAACTAATGGTCGGAGAGCTGCCTCTTCCCAGCGCCTCCCTGAATCTCACCTCCTCAACTTCGCGTGACCACCCACCACACACCTCCCCACACCTGTCTCTCGATAGCACCTCCTTCTCAACCTCCTCTCGTGGCGTCTCGCTCCACAATCTTTCCCTAGACGTACGACCTGGTGAGATCGTTGGCATCGCCGGAGTTGCGGGCAATGGACAGACGGAACTCATCGAGATTCTGCTTGGACTGCAGCAACCAACACAAGGAACCATCACCATCAGTGGTAATCAGCTGCGCCGCTCTTCCCCAGCTCAAATGCGTACCCTGGGGATCGCCCTTATTCCCCAAGACCGCCGCCAGGAAGGACTTGCCCTTTCCCTGTCTGTGGAAGACAATCTCCTCCTTAACTCTCAACGTCTTGCCACCGTATCTCCTGGACCATTCCTCAGCCCCAGCGATCTTCGCCACTTCGCTATCACGCAAATCGACCGCTTTGGCATTCGCACGTCATCACCATTCGCCGCGACCTCTTCTCTCTCTGGTGGTAACCAACAGCGCATCGTCATTGCCCGTGAACTAGCAACACAGCCACAGTTAATCATCGCTGCCAACCCAACTCGCGGACTGGATATCGGAGCAACCGATTATGTACACCGCACCCTGAACGAACACTGCCAGCGCGGTGCAGGAGTCTTGCTCTTCTCTACCGACCTTGACGAAATTCTCGCCCTCAGTCATCGCATCTATGCACTGTATCATGGTCGACTCTTGGGTCCCGTTGATCCTCAGATAGAGCCCGCGATACTCGGCCAAATGATGACTGGAGTGACCACCGCATCGTGACTGTTCAACTAACCGCACTCATATCGCCACTCCTTGCTCTTGCATCAGCAGCGATCGTCATTGCGTGCGGGTTATGGCTTACCGGTGCCGATGTCCCAAGCGTCTTTGTAAACTTATGGCTCGGCGCAGCAGGTGATTCCTACCGCCTCTCCGAAACCGCGGTAAAAGCTTGCCCACTACTATTCACCGGTCTCGCAGTAATGTTGGCCCTTCGTGCTGGCGTCTGGAACATTGGCGCCGAAGGACAACTTCTCCTCGGTGCCCTCGCGACCGCGTGGGTCGGTCAGCACCTCACCTTCATTCCTTCACCCCTCGCAGTCGCGATTGTCGTTGCTGCCTCGCTTAGTGCCGGAGTGTTTTGGGCTGGCTGTGCCGCCTATCTCAAACAAAAACACAACGTCAACGAAGTCATCAGTACGATTATGCTCAATTTTGTCGCACTGTACCTTGTCAGTTATGGTGTCCACGGTCCACTCATGGAAGTGGCCGGGCAATACCCACAAACTGACCCCCTTCCGCCTACGGCCACCCTTCCTCGGCTGTTTCCTCCAGCTCGCTTCCACCTAGGAATTCTCTTCGCCCTCGTTGCTGCACTGATAGTCTGGATTTTCCTTTTCCGCACGAAAGCTGGCTTCCGCATCCGTGCCACTGGTGCGAACCCAATTGCCGCTCGCTTTGCTGGCATTGCCACAGATCGCCAAGTCGCGCTCGCCTTTCTGCTCAGTGGTGCGCTTGCTGGCCTTGCCGGAGGTATTGAAGTAAGCGGAATCACGCACCGTGTGTACGAAAAATTTTCACCTGGTTACGGCTATACTGCCATTGCTGTCGCCCTCGTCGGCCAACGCTCTCCGATCGGCGTTGTGTTCGCTGCACTCTTCTTTGGTGCATTAGACGCCGGGGCCAGTGCTGTACAACGAACCATCGGGCTCTCCTCTGTTCTTGCATCCGTCATACAAGCCGTTGTGGTGCTCTTTCTTGCCGCCTACAGTACCGCTACCGTTCAACGCTTCATCCACCGGACTTCAACACGCCTCATCGTACCGCTCCTTTTGTGTTGGTTCGTACTTTTACCTTCCCTGACATAGTGCTGAAATGGATTTTCTCATTGCCCTTCTGAACAATAGTGACGCACTCCTACACTCCACTCTCGTAGCGGCAACTCCTCTTTTGTTCGCTGCGTTGGGAGAGACCTTCGTGCAACGCGCAGGCATTATTAATATCGGACTTGAAGGCATTCTCCTCACCGGTGCTTTCGCTGGTATGACTGCCAGTTACTTCTCCGGCTCACCTCTACTAGGACTCATCGTAGGTGCAGTGAGCGGCCTTCTCCTTGCCTTGCTCTTCGCCGGATTAACAGTCGGGCTTAGTGCTGATCAAATTGTCGTCGGAGTAGGTCTTAACCTGTTAGCGGCTGGACTCACTGGTGTTCTCTACCGTGGGATTTTCGGCGTTACTGGGCAGGCCTTACAGGTCTCCACATTTTTGCCCATCCATATCCCCTTTTTCAGTACGCTCCCAATCCTTGGCTCATCCCTTTTCCAGCATGCAGGGCTTGTCTATCTTGCCATTACCCTTGTGCCGATATGTACATTCTTTCTTTTTTACCTTCGCGCTGGACTCCAACTTCAAGCGGTAGGGGAGCATCCCCACGCCGCCGAAACGCTAGGGATCTCCGTCAAAAGAGTCCGTTTCCTGGCTCTTGCCTTCGAAGGTGTACTCGGAGGCATCGCGGGCAGTTATCTCTCACTCGCGTACTCAAACACCTTCATTGAAGGAATGTCTGCAGGGCGTGGCTTCATCGCCCTTGCTATCGTTATCTTTGGTCGCTGGAATCCCACTGGAGCGCTATGGGGTGCCCTATTCTTTGGTGTAGCCACGGCATTGCAGTTTCATCTACAAGCGCTCGGTTCAGAGCTGCCATACCAGATCGTGCTGATGCTACCGTACGTACTGACGCTCTTAGCATTGATGCTGCTGAAAACCAGCGCCACCGCGCCAGCCGCACTCGGACAGCCATACCATCGCGAGTAGCGGTGACCATTCCGCTATACTGAATTTGTCTGTCTGAGAAATAGAAACGCGAGAGCGGAGGGAGTGGGATTCGAACCCACGAGAGCCTTGCGACCCTACCGATTTTCAAGACCGGCGCTTTCGTCCACTCAGCCATCCCTCCCTGTAGTATTTTCAGCTATTTACAAACTTAATCGCCATGGCTGAAAACCTGTGGGGCAACTACGGGACATCAAAATTTTCCTGCACGCCGAGTATTTACCAGCAGTCACGATGGCGGTCGAGGCCATACGCGAACACTCTTTTTACATACAATGTCCGATAATTTTTCTTTGGTGAAAAACGAATCGGCCACCGTCCTTCTGTTTCTCCGTGCAAGCGCTCCTCAGTAGGCTGTCAGTCGATATTGCCCCAAGAGTACAGACAGAGAAGCACCCACCCCTTGGAGATTCTGCGTTGCTATCTCAATCTTCTTCATGTTCTCAGCGTTCTGCGCGCTCGCACGCTGGATGCTTGTCATCGCACCTACAACCTGGTCTATCCCCGTAAGCTGTTGTTCACTAGACGTGGCAATGTTCGTCATGGCACGCGCCGCATCGGCGATGTTGCTGGACAAAATGCGAATCGACTCTCCCGCTTCTAGGGATTGAGAAACTCCGACTTGAACGGATTTAGTCCCTTGCTCCGTCACCAGCACCGCTACATGGCTCGCTTTCTGAATGTCGGTGAGAATGGCACTAACCTGGCTTGTTGCTTGCTTGGACTGGTCAGCGAGCACTTTGACTGCGCGCGCAATCACGGCAAACCCTTTTCCCAATTCACCAGCGTTCGCCGCCTCAATCGCCGCGTTCACCGCTAGAAGCGAGGACTGCTCAGCGACCTCGTTCACGGCCTCAATGATCGCAGCGATCGCTTGACTGTTTTCACCTAAATGAATGACACTGTCGGCAATCGACTCCATCTGTTCGCGGATACGGTTCAAGCCAGCGTCTGCTTTCGTCAACGCAAGTTCACCGTTAGCCGAGACAGTCGCGGTTTGCTTACTATTCTCAGCTACCGCTTTCGCTCGCTCATTCGCCATGTGGGCGATTTTCTTGACCTCCTCCAAAGTCGTTGCGGTTTGCGTCACCGCAGCCGCCGTGTCAGTCGTGCTCCGCGCAACCTGCGATATCGTACTGAGGATCTGCGCAATCGCATGAGACAGGACTTCTGTCCCCTCGCGGACTTTTCCGTTCATCTCTCGCAAATTTTCCACCATATGGGCGAAGTTACGCGACAGCACATCTTGTGTTGACTTCGGATCAATCGTCACAGTGAGATCGCCGCTGCTGACACGATCCGCCGCTTCCGCAATCCCCTGAATATAGGAAATCAACTCTCGAAAGGCGCCAGCCAGTGCCCCAGTTTCATCCTTCGCGTGATGATCGATCTGCTGCCCGATCTCTCCAGTCGCAATCAGCCGCGCAGCTTGTGTCATCTTCACCAAGGGCGTCACAATCGAGTACGCAATGGCCCAGCTCAACCCAATGGCCAGCAGTAACGCAACTCCCAGTACGATCGCGGCATGTTGCGTCGCGCGTCCTGCCGTCTCTTCACTTTTCGCCTTGATAAAGCTCGTCCCCCCACGCACGAGCAGGCCCAGGTCTTGGAGCATTTCCCCAGTGCTTGTAAACATGGCTTGAAACTGAACGAGTTCTGCTTCGACCTGATCCCAACTGCCACTCGCTGCCAGTTTTACTGTTTCCTGCGCCCGCGTTACATACATCGAAAGCGCCGCGTGCACCTGGCCCATCATATCCTTTGCGTCTTGCTCCAGCGGAAAGGTCTCAAGCGCGTCAAACGAAGCGGTAATGATCTCCGCCTGGTTTTGCAAGTCTGTCGTTGCTTCATCCTGTCCGGTTTGATCACGGCGTTGCGCAGCAATCCAGGCCCGAAAAACAATCCCTCGTAGCACATCGTACGCCCGTTCTATCGTTGCCACCGTTCGCACCGCTTCAAACTGTTGTTCACTCACTCCGTACAACTGGGTCAGTTCCGTAATGCCGCGATATCCAGTCGCGCCAACCACCGCGACTGCCACGAGTAATGTCGCGCTCAGCATTAACAGTTTGTTGCGTACCGAAACGTTCTTCAACCGAAACATGGTCGGAATCCAATCTGCCGCAAAGCTACGAAAGATTTGCACCACCCCTGTGGTGTCGGCATTGAAGAATGATCGGCCACTGAGAGCTGGCCTTTAGTACGAGGATGACTATATGATCCCTGCTCCCACCAACTCTGCTAGCTCCTTCGCGTCATACCCTAACCATTGCCCATAGATGTCAGCATTGTGTTGCCCTAACCTCGGTGCCGCAGAGCGGACCCCTGTCCGTGTACGAGAGAACTTCGGCGCAGTTCCATAATGCGTCAAGTTGCCTGCCGTCGGATGCTGAATCTCTGCCACACTCTCACGTACGCGAAAGTGCTCTTCTTTCACAATCTGTCCAAAATCGAGGATCGGTGAACAGGAAATGCTCTCCGCGTTAAGCGTCGCTACCACGTCTTGCACACGCTGTGTACGTGCCCACGCGGCGACGACCTGCTCAACGAATGGTTCATTGGCTTTGCGCGCTGCGATGTTTCCCGTCCGTTGGTCATGCATCAAGTCCTCCCGGCCAATGAGTTGACAAAGCCGTTGCCACTGACGATCGTGCGCTACCGCGAGCATCACCTCACCATCAACGCAACGAAAACTATTGCATGGAGCCGAGGATGGATGCCGATTGCCATTGCGCTTCCATACCTCACCATTCATCGCGGCATGCATCATTCCCCCTTCTGTCACAGAAAGTGCGCTGTCCACCATCGCAACATCTACCCATTGTCCCTCTCCCGTTCGTAACCGCCGCACATATGCCGCCAATGCTGCCTGCGCAGCTTTGACACCGCTGAGGTAATCAACGATGGCATTCCCGACTTTCGTCGGTGGCCCATCCGGCAGCCCCGTCACCGACATGATCCCACTCATCGCCTGGGCATCGGTGTCGTATCCCACTTTATGTGACAACGGGCCCCATTGTCCTAAGCACGAGAGTGACACGTAGACAATGTCCGGCTTCATTTGGCAAACCTGCTCATAACCAATGTTCCATTTGCTCATGGCACCAGGACGAAAGTTTTCCAAGACAATGTCCGCACGACTCGCGAGTCGGCGAAAGATCTCTTGCCCTTTGGCGTGATGGAAATTCAACGTGATCGATTTCTTATTCCGGTTGATACTGAGAAAGGGTGCTCCATTGTCAGCCTCTGGAGCATTCGGCACTTTAGGCCCAAACAAACGACAGATGTCCCCAGTCCCCGGCAGTTCGCACTTGATCACCTCGGCTCCCATATCCGCTAGCTCTGCGCCAGCAACCGGTCCAGCATATGTTGTACACGCTTCAATAACGACGACCCCTTCCAATGGTCCGACTGATCCAGGACGCGCGTCGCGATAAAATTCCTCTTTAGTCATACGCCCCTCCTTACTCCCTACTCTCATTGCATCGTAGGAAGTGATTTGCTAGCTGTTCTTGTCGCGTGGCACAAGTACTTTGAGAGGAGAGTTCTATGAATCAGCATCAGTTGGTCTGGCGACGCGTGGTCTTGTGGTCAGCACTTGTCTGCTCATTTCTCGCGGTCAGCATTACGCAGGTACGCGCTGACGAAACCTGCCAGTCGCCCTATCTGCCCAAAATTACCGGTGAAGAAGACTACGTCTACATTTGGACGCTCGGCGATAAAGGGTTGGGAGACAGTTCAGATAAACTTGTCACAATTGGTGCGAATCCCAAACGTCCAGATCAGTACGGGAAAGTCCTCTCTAGTGTTTCCGTTGGCGGACAACACGAAGCCCATCACGGTGGCTTTACCGACGACCGTCGGTATCTCTGGCTTGGTGGCCTCGATACCAGCAAAATTTTCGTTTTCGACGTCGCTGCTTCGCCAGCGAAACCTGCGTTAGTCAAAACCATTGATACGTTTGTCAAAGATTCTGGTGGTGTCGTCGGGCCACATACCTTCTATCCTCTACCAGGCCGCATGCTCATCACCGGACTCTCAAACGAGAAAGATCACGGCGGCAAGACGGGCCTCGTCGAGTACAACAACGAGGGCAAATTCATTCAGACCTACTGGATGCCCGAAGGTGCCGAGTATGGCTACGACGTCCGTATTCAGCCACATCTCAACCGCATGTTGACCTCGTCTTTCACGGGTTGGAACAATTACATGATGGACTTCGGCAAGATGCTCGCTGACCCGGAAGCGATGAAACGCTTTGGCAGCACCATGGTGCTCTGGGATTTCCACGCCCGTAAGCCTATCCAAACATTCGAGGTCCCTGGCGCGCCTTTGGAAATTCGTTGGGCACTACAACCCCGACATCACTATGCATTTACTGCCACGGCTCTGACCTCAAAGATCTGGCTCATCAATCAGAAGGAAGATGGGACTTTTGCTGCCAAGGCCGTTGCCGACATTGGCGATCCCAAGAAAGTGCCACTGCCAGTCGACATCAGTCTCTCGGCTGACGATCAATTTCTCTTCGTCAATACGTTCATGGATGGCACCTGCCGTGTATACAATGTCGCAGACCCAACCAAGCCACGCATGATTCACGAGCAAAAAATTGGCGCGCAAGTGAATATGGTTTCGCAGTCATGGGATGGCAAGCGCGTCTACTTTACGACCTCACTGCTAGCCAACTGGGACAAAAAAGGCGAAGCGAACGAACAGTTCCTCAAAGCCTACACTTGGGACGGCAAAGCCCTGAAACATTCATTTACGGTCGATTTCAACAAAGAGAAGCTCGGTCGCCCGCACATCATGCACTTCGGCCAGGATCAGTTTTATAAGAATCAGATTTACACGGATAACATGGGGACCGATACTCGGCGAGTCGCAACAAACATGCAGTGATACGTATCGCGTCAAACGTCACTTGAGCATACCACCGACACTTCCCATATTCCCAGGCGCTTCGCTTACACTCCCCTCTCCCTGGCAGGGAGAGGGCTAGGGTGAGGGTTGAATGTTATGGAATAGGGTAAACACAACCGCTATAATTTGCAGGTTTCAGAAGTGTCCAATAATCTTTGCTTGGCTCTCCTCGTTTCAGTCGTGATTCTCTCTTCTTCCTTGTCCTACGCCCAGAGTACCAACGCTCACACGACCGCGATCCCCGACGCTCTGCAACCGCAATTCACACCGCCACCACCCGGCACCTATACCCTACCAGTCATCGATACCGTGCATGATCATTCTTTGCTGGATCCCCAAGGGACACGTGTCAATTTGCGCTCACTGACAAAAAATAAAATTGCCGTCATCTCCTTCATGTATACATCCTGTGCAGATGTCGGCGGCTGCCCACTTGCTGCAGCAGTTTTGCATCAACTCGACCATCTCCTGAGTCAACGCCCGGAACTTGCGCGGCGGGCGACACTTCTCTCAGTGAGCTTTGACCCGGAGCGAGATACTCCTACTCGCATGGCAGAAGTCAAAGCGAAGCTAACACCACACACCGACTGGCACTTTTTGACCAGTGCAACGACGACAGAGTTGCAACCGATTCTCGATGATTTTAATCAACCCGTCGCGAGATTGACAAAAGACAACGGCGAATGGAGCGGCCTCTTCCGTCACGTTCTCAAAGTGTACCTGGTTGACCAGCATCATAATGTACGGAACATCTACAGTACCGGTCTCTTCAGCGCTCAACTTGTCCTCAATGACATTGAGACGATTCTCCTCGAAACCACTCAAAAATCAGCCACTCGTGAATCCCCATGAAGATCAACGGCCTCAGGCAACAACGTATTCTCCTTCTTCTTCTTGCCTGTTCCCTGTTCCTTGTTCCCTATCACCTGTTTGCTCCAACCTTCAGTCTCTCTTCACAGCTGTCCCCAGCCCCCCTAGGTCTTCCATCGGTTCCCGTTCCAGAAACCAATCCCCTCACTCCAGAAAAAATCGCCTTAGGCCGCCGCCTCTTCTTCGATCGTCGTTTATCACCGAATGACACCATGTCTTGCGCCATGTGCCATCTCCCAACCCAAGGCTTTACGGTTAACGAGACACGACTAGCCGTTGGCATGAATGGGCAATCGACCAAGCGCAACTCACCAGCATTGTACAACGTCGCCTATCTCCGGGTACTGTTTCACGATGGCCGCGAGTTCACCCTCGAAGACCAGATTATTGGTCCACTAACCAATCCAGTAGAAATGGCAAATCCTTCAATGGGATATGTCATCCAAAAAGTGCGACGGCTCCCTGGCTATGAAGAGCAGTTTCACAAAGTATTCGGTGAAGGCGTAAGCATTTCAACCCTGGGGAAAGCGCTGGCGAGTTACGAGCGAATACTCCTCTCAGGAAACTCACCGTTTGACCGTTGGTACTTTGGCAAAGATCAGACCGCAATAAGTGAAGAAGTAAAAGCCGGATTCAAGCTCTTCTCCGGCAAGGGACAATGCATCACCTGCCACACCATCACCAAGGACGCGGCCTTGTTCACCAACCAAGGTTTTCACAACACCGGGGTTGCACAGCTCCGACTCATTCCAGACAAGCTAGTTGATGTCGAGTTGGGCGGTGGGCTCATGGTGAAAATGCCACGCTCCCAGGTTGACGAAGTACTCACCCCGCCAGAGCAAGATCGTGGAAGATACGAAATCACCAACGACCCAACCGACCTCTGGCGTTACAAAACCCCCTCGTTACGCAACGTCGCACGGACAGCTCCCTACATGCACAATGGCGCGTTGCTCACGTTAGAAGACGTGGTGGACTACTACGACCGTGGCGGCACCGGAAGTGATGGACAAGATCCAAAGATTTCTCCCCTGCATCTCTCACTCCAACAAAAAGGCGCTCTGCTTGCCTTCTTACACAGCCTCACCGGGGACAATGTAGAAGCATTGGCTAAAGAAGGGGCGACTCCGTAAGCCACCCTACTGTCATTCTGAGCGAAGCGAAGAATCTCTCTTCATCTCTCTCGAAGCTCAACGTCTTCTCGAGTTTCACCACAGCATCTCAAACCTTCTCTACCGTTGAAAACCTATCACCAAGCTCCTAAACTTTGCTAATCATAAGGAGCATTTATGAGACCACCATCAGTAACGTACGAACTGACTTGGCCAGTCAAAATCAATGTCCAAGGAGTCCATTTGACTGAAGAGCAATTTGAGTTGCTCTGCCAAGAGAACTCTGAACTACGACTAGAACTCACGGCACAAGGAGAATTAAGCATCATGCCTCCAACCGGATCAGAAAGTGGCTGGCGCAGCGGCGAAACGTTTTTCTCCCTCACCGCATGGGCAAAACAAGACGGCACCGGTCTGTCGTTCGATTCCTCAACAGGCTTCACACTGCCCAACCGTGCCATTCGTTCCCCCGATGCATCCTGGATACGCCGTGAGCGTTGGGCGGCCTTGACCAAAGCTCAGCGGGCAAGGTTTGCACCAATCTGCCCAGATTTTGTTGTCGAGGTCCGTTCACAAACAGACAAGCTGCCAGACCTGGTAGAAAAGATGCAAGAGTACATCGACAACGGCGCCCACCTCGGTTGGCTCATCGATCCACTGGAACAACGAGTATACATCTATCGACCAGGTCAACCCGTCGAAACGCTAGACAACCCAACTTCAGTCAGCGGCGATCCTGAATGACCAGGGTTTGTATTCCACGTGCGCGCGTTGTGGGAGTAGGAGTTCTGTGGCCACACGTAAACGCCAAGAATACGGCGAGCACATTATTTCCGATCCGAAAATTTGTGGTGGCCCCTTACCTTTAAGGGGACACGCGTTCTCGTCAAAGATGTTCTCTCTTATGTAGCGCAAGGCAAAAGATGGAAGTGGATATCGCAGGCCTATGATGGACGATTGACTCGCCAAGTCATTGCCGAAGCGGTCGACCTCGCGCGAGAAGCGCTCGTCGCACGGACCGAAAAACGGCGGCGCGCAGCATAACGGTCTTGAAGGTTGAGCTGGCGCGTAAAACTAAACCTCGCCTATCTGAACAGCTTGCGAACCGGAGGAGGACTCGTTACGCTTCGGCTGTATCTATTGTCCCAGGAGGTTCTTTGCCGATGCCAGAATCATTGGCCCGCTCGCTTGGTACTATTCGTGTCGGCGAACACGGAGAGATTACCGTCCCTGCTGCCTATCGCAAGAAACATAAACTCGCGAAGGGAAGTGAGGTTGTGCTTCTTCAAATCGGTGATGCCTTAATGATGGTTCCGGCTGATCTGACGCTCGATCGCTTGTGCCGACGCATCCAAGAGGCATTGATGTCACAAGGTGTCACTCTTGAACAGGCCCAGAAGAACATGGAGCGCGTCCGTCGTCGCCGGTTCCAAGAGCTGTATGGAAGGAAGTAGTTCTATCCAGCGGCTCTTCCTCGATTCTGGAGTCTTTCTCGAAGGATTATATGCCCCTTGGAGTGTCTCTCGTGCGATTCTCATCCATGCCCGTCGTGGAGCGTTCACCATTATCCTCGCCGAGTACGTGCGCGGCGAAGTTGAGGATAATTTGCTCGCACTGCTGACCACCGACCCGTCATTGGCTGCCGAGACCATAGACGCATACGATACGCTCGTGCGGCTTCTCAAATCTGAAACGGTTCCTTTACCCAGCTCAGAAGAGATTTCTCGCTATCGTCACCTGATTCGGCATCAAGCAGACGTTCCGGTCCTCGTCTCAGCTCTAAAGGCCGCACCTGATTGGCTTCTCTCCACAAACACCCGGCACTTCACCCGACAAGTCGCTGCTCGTACAGGCTTAAAGATCACAACACCACAAGCCTTCCTGCAGAGCATGACGATCCTGAGTTGATTACCTTCCCCTGCTCTGACGAGTATAAGTATAGAGCGTAGATCACGCCGCAATTGCCGACCTGTGCGGCTGTGAATACTGGACAGCCGACAAACGAGGCTACGACGAATCGCTACGGAGCCGCGTTCTGCCACTGCTGACAACCTTTGCCGCACAGTGTTCCCCGAAGCTTCGAGAGAAAACGAAACTACGAAAGCAAGACTTGCAAAGCTAGTGCACGATCTGAACGCTGACCTCGTACAAAAAGGTTTCACTGAAGGACAGAGAATACGTTGTGTTCGCTTTGATAGGAAAAGCCAACGATACTTTCTTGAGGGAATCAATATTCGCTTGCGATAGAAAACTTATCAGTCAGTTGACAGTCCCAACTAGACCGCTACGTTACTGTCCTGACTTGCGGTCAGTAGTGAGGAGCATGTACACCAATGCATGATGTGAATCTTCTGCGTACCCACTTGACGGTGGTGCGAACTAAACTTGAACAGCGTAACTTTCCGCTCGCGGCACTGGAGAGCTTTACGACGCTTGATGAACGGCGACGGGCACTTATCCGTGAGGGCGAGGACCTCAAAGCTGCACGTAATCGCGAGAGTCAGGAAATCGGCAAGTTGATGAAAGCGGGCCAGAAGGAAGAAGCTGAGAAGCGTGGCGCTGCGGTGCGTAAGATGGGTGAGCGTATGCCAGCTATCGAAGCTGACCTCGCGGCAGTGGAAAACGAACTCAATGGACTGCTGGCGACGCTGCCGAACTTGCCGCATGAGAGTGTTCCGGTTGGGGCTGATGAGTCAGCTAATCAGGTCGTGAAACACTGGGGTGAGCCGCTGCAGTTTTCTTTCACTCCGCGTGATCATGTCGATGTCGGCACAGCACTGGGCATTCTTGATCTCGAACGAGCGACAAAAATAACCGGTGCCCGGTTCTCGATTCTGAAAGGCCTGGGTGCCCGGCTTGAACGCGCATTGATTAACTTTTGTCTCGACCTGCACACGCAGACACATGGCTACACTGAGGTACTCCCACCATTTATGGTGAATAGCCAAACTTTATACGGCACCGGGCAATTGCCGAAGTTTGAGGCTGATCTATTTAAGCTGACCGACGAGCGCAACTTTTATTTGATTCCTACCGCGGAAGTACCCGTCACCAATATCTACGCTGGCGAGATTCTCGATAACAGTCAGTTACCTATGAAGATGACCGCTTACACTCCGTGTTTTCGCTCGGAGGCAGGAAGTTATGGTAGAGACGTGCGCGGTCTCATTCGCCAGCATCAATTCGATAAGGTCGAGCTGGTAAAGCTGACACGCCCAGAGGATTCCTATCAGGAACTCGAAGCCCTCACGCGCAATGCCGAAGCTGTCCTTGAAACGTTAGGGCTCGCCTATCGGACGGTTGTTTTGTCCACCGGCGATATGGGCTTCGGTTCTGCCAAGACCTATGACATCGAAGTGTGGCTCCCGAGCCAGAATACCTATCGCGAGATCTCATCCTGCTCGAATTGTGAGGCATTCCAAGCGCGACGGGCGCAGATTCGCTTTCGTCGCGAACCAAAGGCGAAGCCTGAGTTTGTCCACACGCTGAATGGCTCGGGTCTCGCAATTGGTCGTCTGTGGATTGCGATTTTAGAGAACTACCAACAGGAAGATGGCTCTGTGGTCATTCCACCTGCGTTGCGTCCATATCTAGATGGAAGGGAAAAGATTACAGCAGAGAAGTAAACAAACGTTGCCTGACTAGCTCGAAAGCGAAGTGAAGAATCCCTCCGCGAGATCCGTCACTTAGCTCCGTCGCTGCACCAATTTCTCTTTGCGGACCGAAGATATTCCTCGTTTCGCCTATTGTGCAATCTGGTCGCCCCGAACGGCCAGCTCAGAAGCTGGATCGCCGGACACGCGGGTGTGCTTCATCACCCGTGGTTCGGCGTGGTCGAACGGACGCGCGCGATGCAGCACACAGCGGTTGTCCCACACCACCACATCACCAGGTTTCCACGCATGCGTGTAGGTACGTGGCGCCTGACACGCAAAGGTCATCAGACCATCAAGCAACTGCTCCGACTCCTCCTCCGTTAGGCATGGGCAAGAATTAAGTTACCGATTAAGAGCGAGGAAGAAGCGTATAGTTCCAATCGCCATGAAACTTACCGGGTTTGATATTGAGCGCTTGAAACTCATCGTCGGAGACCTGTAGGCC
>VGTJ01000037.1 GCA_016874775.1 Deltaproteobacteria bacterium | reverse complement strand
ACCTTGGACGCCAACGATTATCCCAAAGGCCTACAGGTCTCCGACGATGAGTTTCAAGCGCTCAATATCAAACCCGGTAAGTTTCATGGCGATTGGAACTATACGCTTCTTCCTCGCTCTTAATCGGTAACTTAATTCTTGCCCATGCCTAACGGCAGGAAAGTTTAGTGTGAACTTCTTCCGTCCCTGGGCAGTGATGGCGTCTGAGTGAATTTTTGACCAGGACCTTTCTCCTGAAGGTGCGGCTGAAGAATTAACGTTGTTCGAAGGCAAAGATTTCTTCCGCAGTCTGAAAATTGCTGCCGGTCAGTGGCCAGTGAAAGGATTCTTTCCTGGCCGAGATTCCTACATGTTGGGAGAACAACTACAACTGACAGTTGCACCAACGAAAAACTCGCTGCTAACGCTTGCTGCCGCCGACTACTACTTTGGCCGTTCGGACGCCATTGCGATCGAACGTATTCGTAACCCCCAGCTTGTGCTGACGAACTCTGTCCGCCTCAAAAGTGGCAAAATCGTGCGGGGGGGGGGGAATCTGATTTCTCAGTGAATCGTCTGCAGTTTGATGCGCTGTTTGCGTTTTAGGATAGCTGGGAGCGCGACCGTCTCGGTCGCATTTTCAGGTCTTGCGGGCGGGACGCCCGCGCTCCCAGGCTAGGCGCGTTCCACTTTTACCGCACAGAACTTGAACTCCGGAATCTTGCCGTACGGATCAAGTGCGTCGTTGGTCAACAAGTTGGCTGCGGCTTCGCGGAAATGGAACGGAATAAAGACACTGCCTTTTTGTGTGCGTACGCCGATGTGCGCTTTTAGCGTGATGGTCCCACGTCGGGAGCTAACTTTCACCATCTCACCATCTTGAATACCTAGAGCGTAGAGATCTTCTGGATGCACTTCGACGAATGCTTCTGGCTTGATGGCATCGAGCGCCTTGGAGCGACGGGTCATGGTGCCGGTGTGCCAGTGCTCTAAGACACGCCCGGTGTTGAGCACTAACGGATACTTGGCATCTGGTAGCTCGTTGGCGGGAGCAAATTCAGCCGGAACGAACTTGCCTTTGCCACTCGGGAATGTCTCCGTGAAGATCACAGACTGTCCAGGTTGGTGCGGATCAGGGCATGGCCACAACTCACCGCTAGTGCCAAGCTTGTCATAACTCAAGCCAGCCAGATTGGGTGACAATGCTGCCAACTCAGTGAAGACTTCCTCAGTTGAGTTGTAGTGCATGGGATAGCCCAGGCGCGTCGAGATATCGCAGATAATCTGCCAATCTGGTCGGGCTTGGCCTGGGGAAGCAATCGCTTGGCGCCCGATTTGCACGCGCCGGTCGGTGTTGGTGTAGGTACCGTCTTTCTCTGGGAAACTCGACGCTGGCAGAATGACATCGGCAAATTCTGCGGTCTCGGTGAGGAAGATGTCTTGCACCACTAAGAACTCAAGATTGGCCAGCGCCTTGCGTACTTTGTTGATGTTTGGGTCACTGAGAAACGGGTTTTCGCCCATCATGTGCATGCCTTTGATGGTGCCATGCAGTGCACCGTGGGCAATCTCAACCACAGTGAGTCCAGGCTTGGGATCGAGCGTTACGCCCCACGCTTTCTCGAACTTTGCACGGATTTGCGGGTTGTCGACACGTTGATAATCGGTGTAGACCATCGGAATCAGGCCGGAGTCTGACGCGCCTTGGACGTTGTTCTGTCCGCGCAACGGATGCAAGCCGGTTCCTGGACGTCCAATGTTGCCGGTCATCAGACACAGCGAAATGAGACAGCGCGCATTATCGGTACCGGTCGTGTGTTGTGAGATCCCCATGCCCCAGAAGATCATCGCATTCTTTGCTTTGCCATAAACGCGAGCAATGGTGCGGATCTCATCGGCAGGAACGCCGGTGATTTTTTCGACCATCTCTGGCGTGTATTGCTTGACGGTCTCAGCCAGCTCCGCAAAATTCTGGGTGCGATGCTCGATAAAGGTTGGATCGGTCATGCCTTCTTCAATGATGACGTGCATAACACCATTGAGGAACGCGACATCAGTTCCTGGTTTGTATCTCACATAGTGTTGCGCATGGTCAGCGATGGTCGGGCGACGCGGATCGATCACAATAAGTTTCGTGCCGCGATCAGCCGCTTGTTTGAAGAAGGTAGCCGCGACCGGATGATTTTCTGTCGTATTCGAGCCAATAATCACTGCGACATCAGCATATTGAATATCGCCAAAAACGTTAGAGACGGCGCCTGAACCAATGGTCTCTTGCAAGGCGGCTACTGAAGACGCGTGACACAGCCGGGTGCAGTGATCGACGTTATTGGTGCCGAACCCGGCACGAATCAGCTTTTGAAACAGATAGGCTTCCTCGTTCGAGCATTTGGCTGAGCCAAAGCCTGCCAGTGCGCCAGGACCATGTTGATCGCGAATGCCTTTGAGTTTGCTGGCGACTAACGTCAGCGCTTCTTCCCAGGTTGCTTCACGAAATGCGGGCATGACCTCGGCATAATCGACGATGCCACCGGGCTTACGTTGCCATTTGCCATCGGCGCCACGCACGTCTTGTGACAATGGTCCTTTGGGGTACGCTTCCGGTTTACGAATCAACGGCGCAGTCAAACGTTGTGGGTGCAGGGCATAATCGAAGCCGTAGCGACCTTTTACACACAATCGTCCGTGGTTGACCGGACTTTCACGGCCACTGACCTGCACGATCTTGTTGTCCTTGACGTGATAGGTGATTGCGCAACCAACACCACAATATGGACAAACAGAATCCACCGCTTTGGTCTGTGGTAATGCGACATCGACAGTCAACGGTTTGTTAAACAGTGCACCCGTGGGACACACCGATGCACACTCGCCGCAAGCGACACAAGTCGATTTGCCCATCGGCAGGTTCAAATCAAACCCGATATGGGCGTGCGCACCTTTGCCAGTGCGACCAATGACATCATTGTTTTGGATATCATCGCAGCCACGAATACAGCGATCGCACAGGATGCAGGCGTTGTGATCGACGGCGATGACTGGGGATGAAGGGTCATGGCCGTTTTCTGTGACGCGAGCAGGTAGGCGAATTGCTACCTTCCCCTCACCCTGACCCTCTCCCCTGCGGGGCGAGGGAACCTTGAGCAAACCGTATTGTTCGCCCAGCAGTTCGAGTTCACAGTTGCCGTTCTTTTGATGTTTGGCACAAGGGGTTGGGTGGTCAGCGAGGAGTAACTCAGCCAGCATCTTGCGCGAGCGCTCGATGCGTTCACTGTGGGTTTGCACTTCCATGCCTGGCTCGACCTGACGAATACACGCGGCTTGCGCGACACGCGCACCTTTGACATCGACCGCACACACTCGACACACGGCAACTGGATCAAGCCGTGGATCATGACACAGTACTGGGATATCAATTCCGAGCTGTCGCGCAGCTTCCCAAATGGTTGTTCCGGTAGGGACGCTTACGCTTTGGCCGTTGATTGTTAGCGTAATCAGTGTCGTTTGTTCTGTGGCGGCTGCGGTCATAATCTAATCCTTTTGTTGCTCGTCATACGTACGATATGGGACTAGGGGCTAGGGACTTGGGGCTTGTGGAAAAAAGAAAAACAAGTTCCTAGCCCCCAGCCCCTAGCCCCACTCTTCCCGTTTTACGTATTACGTGTCCCATCATCTATTCCCAATTCTCGTTGCTTCTCCAGCGGAACGTTTCCGTTCGCGCCCCATCCCCGAGCTTTGTAGTACCCCCCAATCATGGCACGTAACTCGGATTCAGTCAGCCCGATCCCTCTGCCTACGCCAGTAGGGAGTGGTTCGCTCAATAGGCGAACGGGGAGCCAGTCATCGTGCGTTTGCCATCCTTGTCGGAGGTTAAAAAGCTTCTTCAACACATTGATCCGTTCGCCGGTGTGTTGCAGTTCAGAACCAGTGAATGGATAGCCGGTCACTTTGCTCAGAATCTCTGCTGCTTCAATATAAAAGTCGGTGAAACATTTGCGCAGGAACTTACACACAATCAGTGAATCGATAATGGCCGAGAAATCTTCCGATGCGGCGACCAGAGCGCCACGTTGCGGGTCGATAGTGAAGCGATCGACTTGCCCCGAAAAATCCGCCTCATAAGCACCCGAACGGTTGTGGCACGCACCACGCAAACTTACGGCAAGTCCTAAGGCCATCGTTTTCAAGCTCCGGGGTTCGTAGCCAGGCAGTTCCATACCTTTGACATGCATGGCGAGATGCTCGGCTTCTCCACCAATCGTTACTGCAGCAGCACGTGAACCTTCTGCGAGTAACGCACCGAGACCTGTACGTTCACCGATAGCGGTAATAGTCGCAAGAAAAGCGTCAGCGTTACCAAAGTGCAAGCCGAGGCGTTGCGCATCCGGAAGAAGATTCTTTTCTGCGCATTCCATGGCCCAGGCGATAGTGCCACCGGTACTGATAGTATCGAGTCCATACTCATCGCATAGCTGCGCAGCACGCAGGACAACCTGTGAGTCTTCGATCCCACACAGTGGTCCGAGAGCAAAGAGCGTTTCATATTCTAACCGTTGTGGCTTGCCGTTGAGCGCATTAAACAATCGCTCGCAGCGAATCGTACATGCCGCACAGCCTTGAACACGACTTGCGGCTTCCTCCATCAGATGCTCACCGCTGAGTTGCTCAGCATGTTCAAAGGTGGATTGCTGGAAGTTACGGGTCGGTAATACACCAAGTCGATTAAAGACTGACAGGTTGGCGACCGTACCGATCTCGCGATATTTAGCTGTGACTGAACTGAGACTTTTCGTGCGCAACGTGTCAGCAATGGCCGCGACCGCTTCAGGATCGGCGACACGTGCGCGGCTGGTGCCACGCAGGGCAACCGCTTTGAGGTTCTTTGCGCCCATGACGGCACCAGTGCCACCACGACCGGCATGGCGTCCTTCCGTACTGATGGTGGCAAAGCGTACCAGACGTTCCCCAGCCAGACCGATAGCTGCGATGCGTATGCTTTGCTCTTTCTGTTCGTTGCGAATCGCTGTTTCGGTTTCTTGCGCACTTTTTCCACAAAGATGTGTAGCGTGGTGAAAACCGACACCACTGTCCGTGATAGTCAAATAGACTGGAGAGGTCGCTCGCCCGACAATCACGATCGCATCAAGCTGACAGCGTTTCAGCTCAAGCGCAGAAAAACTTGACGAGAGAGAGTCAGTAATGAGACCGGTGAGTGGTGAAGTAGTCACCACCGCAAACTTGGCTGTGGTTGTCAGACCGGTATCGACCAGTGGTGCAGTGGTAAAGATTAACGGGTTTTCTGGCGCAAATGCATCGACGGCTGGTGGAGCATAGTCGTAGAGCAACTTGGTTCCTAGTCCTGTACCACCGAGATACGCGCGCAGGACTTCGGGATCGAGTGCGACCCAGTGTGAGGTTTGCGTGGTTAAATCGATGTAGAGCAGGCGACCGTGAAAGCCGTACATGGCTCATCCTCCG
Organism: Deltaproteobacteria bacterium; assembly: GCA_016874775.1. Taxonomy (NCBI): domain Bacteria; kingdom Pseudomonadati; phylum Myxococcota; class Myxococcia; species Deltaproteobacteria bacterium. The sequence continues at coordinate 31,375 of VGTJ01000037.1, read as the reverse complement.
GCATCACTCGAAAGAATGAGCAAACTATCTCCTGAGTGCAATGGCGTGTGTATATCATTAGGCAAAAACTGGGTGCCGTTCAGATTACAGGAAAAGCCAGCCAACAGAGATTTGCGGTCGGGAGCAATGACGGTGTTGAGTAGATCCGGTACGGCCTCAACCACCGCAGAGAGGGCATCACAAATAGTGGACCCTGGCGCGAGAGTCAGCGGAATCCGCTCCATTTTGGCCTTCAAACGCGCAACGCCAAAGAGTTCGATAACACAGGAAAACGCCTGATGGCGTTGCTGCCACAGGGCCAGTGCTGCCTGATAATCTTCCGGACTGTTCATGTTGCGGAAACTGAGTCCGTCAGGATCGAAGCGGCGGATGTCATGAGGCTGGACCTCATGAGTGCGAACTTTCTTGTACAGGGATATGGGCCGCAACTCGCCGCGTTGTAGTTGCTCTTGCAGCATCGGAGCGACACTGCGGCGGTACACCGCCTGTAATGGTTGCAGACGCTCCTCCCAGAATGGAACGACAACGTCGTAGTTCTCAATCAGTGACAGAAAATAGCTAACGAGTCGAAGAGTAAGAAACGGCGCGTCGCACGAGGTGACAAAACACACTTCATGAGACGCTGCTTGGAGACCATAAAGAATACCGCCTACCGGACCTTGATACGCAACCTCGTCACACACCAGTGTCACAGGCAAAGCTGGAAGTTCTTGACCCGGAGCAGCGACGACGACGACCTGAGCGAAATGCTGCTGCAACGTGCGAACAGTGTGCACGATCAACGGCTCGCCATCGAATGGGAGAAGGGCTTTTGGCTGGCCCATGCGCGAGCTTTTGCCGCCAGCGAGGATAATGGCGGATTGGGGGGCGGGGGGCGGGGGTTGTGGGGCGGTACTCATAAAAAGAAGTCAAATTGCAAAAGTCAAAACGTTAAAAGATCAACGGAAATTTTGTGGTAGCGTCATTCCCGCGAAAGCGGGAATCCAGGAGGAATAGCTACAGGCTTCTGCTTGAAGATCCTGGATGCCCGCCTGCGCGGGCATGACGGATGAGAGACTCCTCTAGTTACGTATCCAATTCTTTTATTCTAGAGCCTAGATCCCAACTCCCAGCACCCAACCCCTTAGCGAAAACATACACCTTCTGAACATCGCTTCTCCGTCAGATGCATCATCACTTCCTCTTTGAAGTACTTCAGCACTGAAGTAATCGGCAATGGCGCAGCCTGACCGAGTCCGCAAATCGATGTGAGCTGCATAGTCTCGGCCAACTCACCAATGAGATCGATTTCAGTTGTGGTCGCTTGCCCCTTGGTTGCACGGTCGAGGATGTGGACGATCTTTTCACTGCCCACGCGACACGGAACGCATTTGCCACACGACTCATTGCGAAAGAACGTCACAACATTCAGTGCGGCATCGAGCATGCACGTGCCTTCGGCGAGTGCGACCACTGCACCTGAACCGAGCATCGAGCCGACTTGGGCTAAGGCCTGAAAGTCGAGCGCGATGTTGCTCATTGAGGCTGGCAGGAATCCTGATGAAGCGCCACCAGGTGAAACCGCTTTCAGCTTTTTTCCGTTGCTGATGCCACCACCATACTGGTCGATCAGTTCTGCGACCGAAAGGCCCAGGGGAACTTCGTAGACTCCAGGTTTTGCTACATGACCGCTGAGACCAAGATACTTGAGCCCGTTCTCGTTACGCCCTTGGCTTTTGAACCACGCTGCCCCGCGTTTCAAAATGCCTGGGACCATACACAATGTTTCGACGTTGTTGATCAATGTCGGTTTTCCCCACAGACCATGTGTACCTGGGAACGGTGGTTTGTTGCGTGGCTCGGCTCGCTTGCCTTCCAATGCTTCTAGCAGTGCGGTCTCTTCACCACAAATGTAACCACCAGCACTCACAAACAGTTCGACCTCACACGAGAAGCCTGAGTTGCCAATCGGCGAACCGATCAGTCCAGCCTTCTGTGCTTCGGCAAGCGCATGTTCCAGCACATGTTCTTGTTGCGGATATTCGTGACGAAGAAAGATATACGCCTGGCGAGCACCGACGACGTATGCTGCGAGTAAGATGCCTTCGAGCAGAAGGTGGGGAAAGCGTTCCATCAAGAAGCGATCTTTGAAGGTACCCGGCTCGCTCTCATCGGCATTAACGACAACATACTTTTGTTCGCCGGTGGCATTGCGAACAATTTCCCACTTCAAGCCGGTAGGAAATCCGGCGCCACCCATGCCACGCAGACCACTGTCTTTGAGTGTCTGGAGGACGCGAGCGACATCTTGCGTCGACAAGAGTTCGCGCAGCATAGAGAAGCGTTCTGCAGGCTGGGTATAGGGATCAATGTTGTAAGTCGTTGATCCCTGTTGGACAAATGAAGCATCCGGGGCGGTTCCTTGTAGAAACGCTTGCAATAGTGCCTCAAGTCGCTGATCAGTGACCCCAGCATAAATGGTGTCATTGATCGCAACGGCAGGAGCTTGGTCACAGCGACCGAGACAGGATGTCGTACCAATTTCACAACTTGTCTGACTTCCGAGTCGTTGTTTCGCACCCGCGAGGACCCGTTGAGCCCCAGCGATATGACATGACAGGTCCGCACAAACTTTGACGTCGAGCTGAGGATGCGGTCGCAAGCGAAAATGCGGATAAAAGCTCGCGACTGCTTGCAACTTGTATAGCGGTGTCGTCGTGCGTTGGGAAAAGGCTCGCAGCTCATCTTCGGGGAGATAGCCGTGTTTGTCCTGAATCGCTTTGAGTTCGCTAATGAGGTTCATCAAGGGCACTCTAATGCGAAAGGGGCGGTGAGGTCCAGAGGGTTGCTAGTGACTGCAGCAACGTGCCAGGACCAGTCGGTTATGTAACTCAACTTGTGCTTCGCGATGAGCTGCGAAATCAACCGGGAGCTAATGCGTTTGGGATGATCTTAGCGATATGGTGATGTACGCACTGATGACCATCGCTTACGGTCGTGACCGTCGGATCCTGCAGGAAACGGTAGCGAACACTCGGTGTGCCTGGAGCCAAACGGTAGCGAAGCGCGTTTTGTTTGCTATGCCCAAATCGATGGCTGGAGACTGGTCCTCACTTCTCGCACAGCCGCCATCGCGACCTTTCTCCCATGATCTGCGCACCATTAACTCAAGAGCGGCATAGCGTAGATCTTAGCATTCCCTTTCCCTCACACCAGTGATGATCTGCAGCCGCCTACCTGTCATTGTGGCTAGCGCCTCAACCGAATAGTTTCCCAAGTCATTATGCTTGAATGCGGTATGACGCGCCCCGAGTCCCAACGTGGGGATGTTCGCGGTTATGATCGCCCAACAACACATCGGGCAGGGTTCCATTGTTGTGTAGATTGTGGTCCCGGATAGATCGGTCGTTTTCAGGCTGGTTGCAACGTTGCGAATCGCCACCATCTCACCGTGCGCAGATGGATCACCACTCGTTTGAACGAGATTGCGTCCCTCTCCTAAGATTCGGCCGTCCTTAACGATGACACTACCCACCGGGCCATTGCCTTCGTCCAGGGACACCCGAGCCAGCATTAGCGCACGGTCCATGAAATAATTGTGCAATGATAGGCTCATCCTTATCTCCGCTGGCAAGCTATATAGCTGCACCGGCGAACCGTCAAGCTTTGTACTTTGTATAAGAGGGGGCGGTCAATTTTGCGCTCCCTGGTTTCCTATAATACAATTTGTTTGCTGGTTACTATCGTCCCGAGGTTCTCGACAATGAAGGCTACGCTCTTTGACTGGCTCCAGCCGTATCCGGTTACCTATGCACGCATCCGGGCCGCCCTGTCCCGTCACCCGTTGCCGCCTGGCGACTTCATCGCACTTGACCCGTTGGAGAGAGCCGATCGCGATACCCTGCGCCAGCGCGCAGAGGTGTTAGGACCCATATTCAAAGGGATTGCCTGGGGTGAATTGTGTATTTTCATCGTCGGTCTCGATCGGTGCCGGGAAATCACGCAACAACATGGGTCGGATCTGCGGGTCATTTCCATGGAACTCGATCACCTCATTCCGAAAGGGCTCCTTCACATCATGGAAGGGGATGATCATCGGCTCTACCGCAGGGCAATCCTGCAAGCTCTGCACGGCATTGAGTTGGCTGCTAATGAATCGGTGCTCGAAGCGATTGTCGCTACGGCACTGCGCGATTATGTCCAACGAAGCGGTGAACATAACAACGCGGCAAACGCATACACCACTGCGATGTCGGCCATAGCAACAGCCGTGGTGACCTGGCTGTTCTTTGGAGCTGAGCCGGGAACCGCAGTGCATGAGCGATTCCTGGCACACTTTCGCGAACTTGGTCCCTATGGACTTGTATGGCATCCACAGCAGCGGCAGGAGAATGCCTTCCGCGCATTCCGCGATGATTTGCGCGCTGAGGTCACAGCGATACGTACTGGCAGCGGAAATCTGCGGAAAGGTGGTTTGGTGGCACAAATGGTGGAACAGGGGACGCTGGACGATACCCTACTCGGAAACGTGATCTATCAAGCGGAGATGGGCCGATCCGATCTAAAGAACTGGTTTCGGTGGCTGACGCGGCATGTCGCCGATGAGCCGGCGGTGCTCGCGCGCATCGGTGCTGAAGACATGGGCCATGAGTGGGTGCGACCGCTGGCGTAGGCTTTCGTATTGGAGACGCTACGTACCGACCAGAGTGAGCGACTGATGCGTCGTGCGAAGCGCGACTTCATTTTTGAGGGGTTTCTTATCCCGCGGAATGCAACCGTCCGACTTTGCCTTTGGGAGTCCCATCATGCGGAGAGTATGTTTAGAGAACCGCACAGTTTCAATCCACAGAGGTTCTTGAAGGAAACGCCCGGAAAAGAGTGTTACGCGCCATTTGGAGTTGATCATCACCAATGCCCGATGGGAGGAGTCGTTATCCGGCTCGGCATGGTGTTCCTGCGCGTTCTTGCACGTGGGTACTCCCTGACTGCGCTTTCTGAGGGGCCGGCAGTGCGTGGTGGTTACCACTGGGAACCAGCGCCAGGGTTTGCCGTAGAATTGAGGCCGCGATGACGATTGATGATACTCGTATGCTTGACGAGAATCTGTTTACGCTCTTTGCCCTCCAAGCCCGGCGGCGGCCTGAGGCTACAGCCGTAATCGACGCCTCTGGTGCGACATCTTACAGCGCCCTGGAGGCGCGCGCGCGCCAAATTGCTGACGCGCTGATCCTGTGGGGACTCGGCGCTGAACAGCCCGTCGGGGTGCTGATGCACAGGACGTCTGATCTTCTCGCTACTCTGCTTGGAATTCTGAAAGCTGGCGGATGCTACGTGCCGCTCGATCCAGATGATCCACCCGAGCGAGCGCGTCGCATCATCACCAGTGCAGGATGTACGCTTGTCCTTGGTCACACATCGTTACTGCAAAAACTTCAAGCCTCGATACATATAACAGAGGATACGCCAGCGAGCCCTGTGTTCGTCGAGGTCGAGAGATTAAGGGCCAGGTCCGGCGAGTCGTGCCCCTCGCAGCAGCTTCCACAAGGCGGAAACCGGCTCGCCTACATCCTGTTCACGTCCGGGAGTACGGGAATGCCGAAAGGAGTTGAGGTCGAGCACCGCAATGTGGTGAGACTGCTCATCACCGCACGTGATCTCCTCGGGGTCTCCGAGTCTGACCGCTACTTGGCGACCTCGACGGTCGGCTTTGATAGTTCCGTGGCTGAGATGTACCTGCCGATGATCACCGGAGGCGCCGTCATTCTGTATGATCGGAGTCTCGTGCTGGGTCCACGTCGTCTCGCCAACGAGATCCGCAAGCATGAGGTCTCGGTGCTGATGACAGGGCCATCGGTGTGGTCGGTCGCGCTCGCGGCGGTTCCTGACTTCCCACGATTACGGATCGCCATTAGCCATGGGGAGGCGCTCCCCCGCGATCTTGCGTTGCGACTGATCGATATCGGTGATACCGCGTGGAACCTCTATGGCCCAACCGAAACGACGGTATGGGCGACCGGACATCAGCTCGGCCACGACAAGACCGCCCATTTAGCGCACTCAGTCTCGGCTCCGATCGGCCGGCCGCTGGCCCACGTCGACGTACAAGTGATGGACGAGCAGGGAGTGCAAGTCCCGACCGGTGTCGAGGGTGAACTCTGGATCGGTGGTCCAGCGCTGGCCCGTGGCTACCGTGGCAATGAGCAACTGACACGGGAGCGATTTATCACCATCGGTGCCAATGAACAGAGGTTCTACCGGACCGGCGATGTCGTCGTGGAGGATGCCACCGGGACCCTTCACTACTTTGGCCGTAACGATGACCAGATAAAAGTGCGTGGCGTGCGCATCGAACCTATGGAAGTAGAGTCAGCTCTCTTGAGTCATCCTGGCGTGACCCAGGCGGCGGTAACCTGGTTTGCGACAACCTCGGGTACACGCTCCATTGTCGCTGCCGTGGTTATGAAGCCAGGCTGCTGTGTGAGTGCCGAGGATTTCCATCAGTACCTGTCGGGGATCCTTTCTGCAACGATGGTCCCGTCGCGATTTGTTTTCTGCGAGGCTCTCCCATTGTTGCCAAGCGGGAAAGTCGATCGCAACACTATTCGAGTTCGCGCAGCGGACATACCAGTGGAGACCACCTCAACATTGAACCAGGATGAGGGAACCGACACCGAACGTACCCTTATCCGCATTTGGGAGCGTACGCTCGGTATTCACCCGGTGCGTAGAACAGATCACTTCTTCACGATTGGAGGAGACTCTTTATCGGGTGTGACAGTGATGCTCGAGGTCGAAGCTGCCTTCAAGATCTCACTCCCTTTTCGTGCCCTGTTCGAAGCCTCGACGCTTGATCGGTTCGCAGAGCGCATCGAGCGCGAGCGGTCGCAGCCGCATAAGCTCGATAATCCTCAGTTCATCTTTCCTCTCACACAGCAGGGCCGAGGAACTCCCATGTTCTTTAGTACAGGTAACCTCAAGCTTGCGCAAAAGGGGCTCTGGAGCGTCGATTGTCCTTTGTATGCCGTATCGCTGTGGGCCCAGGGGAGCGGCTTTGTGAAAGCGAACTCGCTGGAAGAGCTGGCACGCTTTCACATTGACAACATCCGAACGATTCAGCCTCATGGTCCTTACCGCCTAGCCGGGTATTCTTTCGGTGGCTTGGTCGCGCTTGAGATCGCTCAGCAACTGCGTCATGCCGGTGAGAGGATCGAACTGCTTTTTCTGCTCGACCCGAGTGAGCCGTTCACGAGTGGAAACGCGCTGAACCTCCAACCGAGCGAGCCGGTGGTCAACGGCGCATACGACGCGCTAGGCCCGGGGATCAAGGCAGGGCGTCTGATGCAGAGTCCACGAAACTTGGTGCCGTCCATGGTGAGGCGCGTAGGAGGTAAAGTAAAGCGTGCGGTTCGTGTTCCGTACCGCAGAATCCGCCAGCCACTGTTAGAGTGGCTGAGCTACCATCTCGTCGACCTCTATGGCCGGAACGCGAACCCAGTCTCGACTCGCCTCCTGCCGAAAAATCGCTGGCCAGCGTTTTGTTATGCCTCAAAGCGCCTTGGCAAATCCTACGTTCCACGTCCTTACGAGGGCGACGTACTCGCGGTCTTCGTCGATCGCGATGATCGGTATGCTCTGTGGCACGCTTTGCTTGGTCCAACTGCCGACATCCGCGTTGTCGAATCGAGCCATGCCGAATTGTTCTCTGACCCGGCGCTGCCGCAATGGCTTGAAATGCTACGTATCCGCCTCGACGGAGCGTCTGAGCAACGACACGAATAACCGCGTAGCATTGTGCACTTGTCTTCTTTTTAACAGTGTGGAATGTTGCGCATACATAAGTGTGGATAACTGGATGTTTGATCCATGGCATTGCCACAACTTTCTCTACAAGAGGCACCACGTCAGCACCGACAGTTAGGCGTCCGCATTCGCCTTGAACGGAGCATTTTCGATTTGGCTGATGAAGACATTCGCTTATTGCTCGATGCATTGGCCCACCATGGAGTCCTCTGCATTGTTAACCAGCCACCAATTGAGCCTCGTCAGTTACACGACTTTGCCGCGAGATGGGGCGAGGTGATCGAGCTCCCTGCGGGGCTCGCGTTCGCCAATAAAGAACCTGGACTGCCCAGCATTGCCCGTATCGGTAATATCCGTCCCGACGGTAGCATTATTTCTTCTGTTCGGTTTGCAGAATATTGGCACCACGATGGCGATTTTTGGCCGCCAGGGCAAAACTTCATTGTGAATTTCTTGAGCGGTGTCCAAATACCCTCGACAGGTGGCCGCACAGGATTTCTTGATTCCAGACTCGCATACGAGCAACTAGAGGATGAACACAAAGCTGATTTGGCTGATGCCTATGTTTGTGTACGAGCTTCAGAAATCAGCGATTTCCAGAAGGCGGCTCCTCACGAGCTGCCGCCGGATGTACAGCATCCAGTGCTGCTTCCTCATCCCCTCACCAAACAGATCGCTTTATATCTACCAGATTCATCCTCAGGTATTCAGAAAAAAAACGGACAGTCTTGTGGAGCTGTGCAAACTCTCGTCGAATCGGTCCAACAGAAACTCGGTGTGCGAGAGCATGTTTGGGAAGTCGGCGATTTGCTTATCATAGATAACCTGCAGGTCATGCATCGTAGTATGGGCGGATATGGTGATCGCCCACGACTTCTCCACCGCTGTCAGGCACGTATTTCTTACGCCCGATAATTTCCCCAATACCAGTATTTTGCGACCGCGACAGATGAGACGCCTATGCAGTTTGCGTTCTCCTCGTCCTTGTTCCCCCCCTATTGCCCGTGCTACAGACTGGGGGAGAAATTCGTACTAAATCTTACTTCGCAATGTTGCTTAGGTAGGAGGGCGTTATGCAAGGCGCAACTGTTCTACGTGTCAACTTAAGCACTGGTCAGATCCGCAAAGAAGCGGTGCCAGAGCAAATGATTAAAACCTTCATCGGTGGTCGTGGGGTTGGGAGCAAGCTGCTCATGGATAATATGGACCCGAAGATCGATGCCTTCGACCCACGCAATCCGTTGATTTTTGCCACTGGTCCAGTCACCGGCACCTACGCGCCGACTGGCGGTCGGTACATGGTGATCACGAAGTCGCCACTCACGGGCGCGATCGCCTGCTCCAACTCTGGTGGCTACTGGGGGCCAGCACTGCGCTACGCGGGCTATGAGTACCTCATGGTTGAGGGCAAAGCCAAAGAGCCTTCATACATTTACATTCACGATGACAAAGTCGAGATCCGTAGCGCCAAGCATCTGTGGGGTAAGATTGTCGATGACACCGAGAACATGATCCGCGAAGAGACGCACCCGGAAGTGCGCGTTGCGTTGATTGGTCAAGGGGGTGAGAACCTCGCCCGCACTGCTTGTGTGATGAATGATAAGGGACGTGCCGCTGGCCGTTCTGGCGTCGGTGCCGTGATGGGCTCGAAGAACTTGAAAGCCGTTGCTGTGCGTGGCACCAAAGGATTTAAGATTGCCAACCCTGATGCATTCACGGCGGCAGTGTTAAAAGGCCGTGATAAACTGAAGGCCGGTCCAACCACTAGTGGCCTCACCATGCTCGGGACTGCAGGCACCGTTTCCTACATGAACATGGTGGGCATGTTGCCGACTAATAACTTCCAAGCAGGTGTTTTTGCTGGAGCTGCAGCGGTTGATGGCACGGTGGTGAAGAAAGACTTCATGACCCGTAACCGTGGCTGCCATAGCTGCATGATCCATTGCGGTCGCGTGACCAAAGTCACTGGTCACGGGCAGTTTGATGGTCGTGGTGAAGGACCAGAATACGAAACCATTTACGGTGTCGGCACGATCTGTGGTGTCGATAATCTTGCTGCTGTGATTAAGGCTAACTATCTGTGCAACGAATATGGCTTGGATACCCTCGAAGCAGGTATCGCTATTGGGACCGCGATCGAGCTCGCCGAGAAGGGCTATATCCCAGAAAGTGACATCGGCTTCAAACTTAAATTTGGCGATGCCGACGCCATGGTCAAGTTGCTCGAAGCGCAGGCATTCCGTAAAGGACCGATTGGGCATTGGCTGGCTGAAGGTGGTTTCCGTCTGGCTGAACACTATGGTCACCCAGAACTGTTCATGGGCTCAAAGAAGCAGGGCTTTGCCGCATACGATCCGCGTGGTTCGATCGGCATGGGCTTAGCGTATGCCACCTCCAATCGCGGCGCGTGCCATCTGCGTGGCTACACCATTTCCCTTGAGCACTTCGGTAATCCGATCAAGCTCGATCCATTCACTCCGAAAGATAAACCGTACTGGCTGACGATTCTGCAAAACACCACCTCGTTCGTCGATGCATCAGGGATCTGTTTGTTCTCGACCTTCGACATGAATCCTGGTGAAGACGTCACCGCGATGGTGAGTGAGTCGCTGGGCTACAATGTCGGCGGACCAGAGGACATGCTCAAGATTGGTGAGCGTATCTGGACGCTGGAGCGCATGTTCAACAATGCCGCCGGGTTGACCCGCGCGGATGACAGTTTGCCGCCGCGTATCACTAGTGAGCCGTTGACCGAAGGAGCGAGCAAGGGACACGTCGTTGATCTGGAACCGATGTTGAACGAGTACTATCAACTACGGGGTTGGGATATGCAGGGGCGTCCGACGTCAGACAAACTGCGCGAACTTGGTTTAGCGTAAGAGGGGGAGGGGTTATGAAACAAATTGTTGTTTATCAAGAAAAATGTACAGCGTGTCGCGAGTGTGAAGTGTCCTGCTCGTTCTCTCATGAAGGCGCGTTTGTTCCAGCCCTCTCACGTATTAAGGTCGCCGACTTCTACGAAGAGCAGTTCTACCAGCCGATGGTGTGTGTCCATTGCGCCGATGCGCCATGTGCCGCGGTGTGTCCCACTGTAGCGATCCAACGCCAAGCTGATGGGCAGATCAAAGTGATCGATGATCGTTGCATTGGCTGTAAGATGTGTTTGCTTGCCTGCCCATTTGGTGTGATGGGCTTCTCGCCAGACAAAGGCGTGGCGCACAACTGCGATTTTTGCGATGGCGATCCGCAGTGCGTACAGTTCTGCACGCCAGGCGCGTTGGAATTCAAAGACGTTGTCTCAGCGGCTGCACCGGCGAAGCAAAAAGCGGCGGCTGCGCTGGGGTTGCCGCAAACGTAAGAACTAGGGGCTAGGGGCTAGGGGCTAGGGACTAGTTTCCCCTCCCCATAAGCCCCAAGTCTCTAGCCCCAAGTCCCAAGATTTTATGCTCCACACTCTGTGATTAAGTTGGAGACCAGGCATGTCAACAAAATATGTACTGATCGGCAATAGTGCGGCTGCGCTTGCCGCAGTCGATGGCATTCGCAAATTCGACAAACAAGGTGAGATCACGATCGTCAATCGCGAGACCGGCCCGGCGTATTCTCGTGTCGCGCTGCCCTATTATGTCGCTGGCGAGATGACGCTTGATGATCTGTTGATCCGCCAGAAACCTGACTACCAAAAGATTGGCGTCTCACTAGTTGAGAATGAGAACGTCAAAGCGATCAATGCCTCGGCGAAACAAGTCGAGTTAGAAAGTGGCAAGAAGGTCAGTTACGACAAGCTGCTAATTGCAACTGGGTCAGAAACGATCGTGCCGCCGATTCAGGGACTCTCGTCGATACCGCATCACTACTTGTGGACTCTTGAGGATGCGATCGGCATGAAGAAAGCAGCGGAGAGGGCTAAGACCGCTGTTGTCATCGGTGGTGGCTTTATCGGTATGCTTGCAGCAGAAGCACTGCGCAAGTTGAAGATCAAATTGACGATCGTGGAAATGGCACCGATTCTTTTGCCGCAGTTACTCGATGAGGGAGCAGGAAATCTGTTCCTTAAAGCCGTCCGCGATGAAGGTGTGACGGTGAAGACCGGCGCGTTAGTCTCGGCGGTTGCCAAGAAAGGTGACGCCATTGAAGTGACGCTGAAGAGTGGTGAGACTTTCACGGTTGATATGGCCGTGGTCGCGACCGGTGTGCGTCCCCATGCTGCTTTCCTGCAGAGCAGTGGTATTACGCTTAACAAAGGCGTGTTGGTCAACGAGTATCTGCAGACGAATCAAGCTGACGTCTACGCTGCTGGTGATGTGGCTGAGACCAAAGACTTCCTCTCTGCTGATCGTTCGATCTACGCGATCTGGCCGACTGCCATTGATCAGGGCCGTGCGGCTGGCGTGAATATGACCGGCAAGAGGCAGGAATACCCTGGTAGTTTGGGGATGAACGTCGTCGAATTGTTCAACGTGACATTGGCACAGCTCGGACGTTTTCGTGAAGGCCCAGGAGACAGCGTGAAAATGTTGTCGTCCAAGGGCAGTGAAGAGTCATACCGGAAGGTTGTGGTCGATAAGAACGGTACACTCGTTGGTGCGGTCTATGTTGGCGATGAAAATGGTGTAGCTGAGATGGGAGTCATTCACAGTGCGATCAAACGCCGTGAAAAATGGCAAGGCTTCAAAGACGGGCGTCAACCACAATTCACGTATGGTGCAGTGATGCACAACGTGCCGCGGTACTAGACTATGGCAGAAACCGTTACCATTCACGTCAAACTGTTTGCGACCCTGAAGAAACATCTTCCTCCTGGTGAGGAAGGTGTTTCGCTGACCTTACCGACAGGTTCCACTGTCCTCGATGTTATTGACGCACTCAAGATCCCCCACGAACAAGCCACTATGCTGGTTGCGGGCGACACCTACGTCGAGAAAACCACGCCACTCACTGACGGATTGCAGCTCAGCATTTTTCCACCGCTGGCTGGTGGAAGCACGTCTCGTTAGTTTGATCGATCAATCTCACTAGCGAGATGCTCTCGCTACGGTTATCCTCAGTTTTTCTCCGCTATTCTTTGGTAGGTGCAGTTGACAACCGCGAATTCTATAGCTTTCGTTATCGTATCACGATGAAAATCACTGGCACACAAACCTTTCCCGCCCCCCAACAGAAAGTCTGGGAATTCCTCATTGACCCTCAGCGCATCGCCAAATGTTTACCCGGCTGTGAAAAGATGGAGGCTGTGGGTGAGAATGAATACAGCTCGCAGATCAATGTCGGCCTTGCTGCAGTGAAGGGGGTTTACACCGGGAAGATCAAGCTCGATGAAGTCCAGCCACCGGCACATTACAAAATGTTGATCGACGGGAAGGGCAAGCAAGGGTTCATTAAAGGGAGCGGCGCACTTGATTTGGCAGACCAGAACGGCCAGACACTAGTGACCTACAATGGGGATATCCAAATTGGTGGTCCCTTGGCGAGCGTGGGCCAGCGCATGATTGACGGTGCTGCCAAGATGATGATTGGCCAATTTTTTGCGGCGATGGAGGCTGAGATCAAAGCCATGCCGGGAGAGGAGGTGAGGCAGGGCGTTGCCGTCAATTTTTGGCGCTACCTCATCAAACTCATCCGAGAAAAATTAACTGCAGTGTTCCGAAGAGGCGTGTCGGCGTGAGATGGATCTCGTTTTTACCGGCACGAAACATGCCCTGTGGCTACTCCTCTCTGGTGACCCGGAAGTCTGGCGGATTACTTTCCTGTCGTTACAGATCTCACTATCAGCTACTGCGATCAGTATGCTCCTTGGCATTCCGCTGGGAACGTACCTTGCACTGGCTGATTTTCCTGGTCGTCGTCTCGTTCTCAGTCTTGTCAACACAGGGATGAGCCTGCCACCAGTCGTGGTGGGGCTCTTTATCACCATTTTCTTGTGGCGCAGTGGACCACTGGGATTTCTTCGCCTTCTCTACACACCGACAGCGATGATTATCGCACAAGTGGTGATAGCCGCACCAATTGTGACCGGGCTAACCGTTGCCGCGATCCAACAGCTCAATCCGAAACTGCGTCTGCAAATCTTGGCGCTTGGTGCGTCACGGGCACAGCTTGTGTGGTTACTGCTACGTGAAGCACGGCTGCCTCTGCTCGCGGCCATCATGGCCGGATTTGGTGGCGTGATCTCTGAAATTGGTGCCTCGATGATGGTCGGGGGGAATCTTCTTGGTCATACGCGCGTGCTGACGACGGCAACGGTGATGGAAACCAGCAAAGGCAATTTTGAAGTCGCTATTGCACTCAGCATGATTCTGATGTTGTTGATCTTTACAGTCAATGCGATTCTCACGTATACCCAACAGCGACAGCGACCGCTCTGAATTGGGGGTTGGGGGTTAGAGGCTGGGGATTGGTTGAAAAAAGTCTAGGAGGCTAAACGTCTAAGGGTCTAGGAGTCGGTACGTTTGCGGTAGCGTGCGCTGTGCGCACGATTTCCCCAAGAGTCTAAGAGTCCGTAGGGTGGGCACAGCCTACCTCATACGCTGATGAATACCTCACCTCTTCTCACGGTACGAGATTTACGCGTCGAGGCTAGTGACCACGTCCTGCTTTCAGTTCCACATTTCGAGATCGTTCGCGGCGAAGTGCTTGTCATTCTCGGTGCCAATGGTGCGGGAAAAAGTACGCTCCTACAATCCTTGGCATTTTTACGGACCCCGACGTCAGGCAGCCTACAGTTTGATGGTGAGGACGTTTCTTTTCGCGCTCCTGCGTTAGCTCTTCGTCGGCGGTTAGCAGTCGTTTTCCAAGAGCCGCTGTTGTTCGACACGACGGTTGAAGCCAATGTGGCGAGTGGGCTCAAGCTGCGGCAGGTTCCTTCGGCAGTGATCGGTGAACGTGTGTCCCGATGGCTCGAACGACTCGGAATTCATCATCTCATGCATCGCCAAGCGCGGGCGCTTTCTGGTGGAGAGGCGCAACGTGTGAGTTTAGCGCGTGCCTTTGTCCTTGAACCAGATTTTCTGCTCCTGGATGAACCATTCTCAGCACTCGACGCACCGACACGCGAGTCCTTAACCGACCTGTTCCATCATCTTCAACAGCAAACACGAACCACAACACTCTTTGTTACGCATGATCGCCAGGAGGCGTTGCGATTAGCGCATCGCATAGCGGTGATGGAACGGGGAAAAATTCTGCAAATGGGAACACCAGAAGAAGTGTTCAGTCAGCCAGTCAACGAAACGGTAGCGAGCTTTGTCGGCATTGAAACGATTCTGCGTGGAACCGTAGAAGCGCAAACCGAGGGGTTCGCAGAGGTGCAAGTAGACTCCGGGCAACGGATCGCTGTTGCTTCGTCACTCCCGTCTGGAACGAGAGTGACTCTTTGTCTGCGGCCTGAAGAAGTGACGCTCCTTGCCCTGGCTGAATCGGCCACTCCATCCAGTGCACGGAATTATTTCCCTGCGCGGGTGACGCGTGTCATCCCCTGGGGAAGTATGTTTAAGGTGCATTTAGACTGTGGTTTTCCATTGGTCGCTTTTGTCACACGTCCCTCCATTGATATTCTCAATCTTCATGAGGGAAGTACGGTGGCCGCGACGTTCAAGGCAACAGCAGTCCATGTCATTATACGATGAGTTTGCTCGCGCAACCTGCTCTCCGATGAACCTCAAAATGGTTTGTCGCCGTTAATGGTGATCCGCTCCATGCGGCGATACGCGGTGAGGTTGTCTCCCACCACCCGATGTTGGGTGCAGCGATTGTCCCACATCGCAAGCGAATTCATACGCCAACGAAATCGACATGAATGATCTGGGGATTCGATGTGGTGGTACAAGAAGTTCAGTAATGCCGAACTCTCGGCAGGTTTCATATCTTTGATTGACTGTGTGAACGCAGAGTTGACGAACAACGCTTTGCGTCCGGTTTCGGGATGGGTACGAATCACGGGATGTTCGGCTGCAACAATGGTCTCTGCCCGCTTGCCGCCGATGTGTTCAGTTTTGTAATTGTCGCGAGAGAAGGTTCGTGAAGTGTCGTGAATAGCTGTTAAGCCGGAAAGAAAACGTTGCATGATATCTGACAAACTCTCATACGCAGCATACATACTGGCCCACATGGTATCACCGCCGAATTCCGGTGCTGTGACACAACGCAGGACCGAACCGAGTGGTGGGTTGTCCTCAAACGTGACATCGGAATGCCAGGCATCGGCGACAAACGGATGTTTCCCATCACTTTCAAGTACGACAAACTCTGGGTGGCCTTCGTTTTTGAGGGGCTGTAAGAACTGGTGAACATGCAACGTACCAAAACGACGACCAAACGCCTTGTGCTGGTCACGTGTCAGATCCTGGTCGCGGAAGAAGATCACTTGATGTTCCAGCAAAGCCGCGCGGATTTCATCAAATTCGGAGTCATTGATAGTGCCGAGATTGATGCCGCCAATCTCAGCGCCAAGCGCGCCAGCTATGGGGTTCACAGTAATGTGTTGGTACACGGCCATCGCAAGCCCTCCTTTGCCGCGACTCTAGCGCTCAGTCTCGAACAGAGCAAGCAGCGGCGAATTCGTCCTGTCGCCTATTCTCCCATTCCGTTGTGAGTTCAGTACCGTTTCATCACCTGTGTGGCAAAATCGCGGAATACCTTACGAGCGTATTGCCGTGGTGGGAGCAATGTCACTTCTCGTAATCCCATGCGCTCGCCTTGGCGAATTTGGTCAATAACGTCATCAGGTTCACCGACAATCGTGGTGGCGCGAATTGCCTCGGGGGTCACAAAGCGACGCTCGTCAGGCATCATGAACGTACAGTGGCCATTGTGAATTTGCAGATAACGTTTTTCTTCAGGCGTCTTCATTGCTTTGACGTGCGCACAGTAGGGTTCCCAGATGTTGGCAAAAGCCGGAGGAATCACCTCTTCCTTCTTAGTGTGTTGATAGATTTCGTAGAAAAAATGGACCGCACACATTACTTGCGATCCGCATTCGTCGATCACACGATCGGAAGTCAGTTTCTCGCCTGGCTGCAGCACGACCGCGGTGGTCACAGTTGCCGTATGGAATGGAGTTGGTAACGTGCGGCCCTTGCGTACCGCGTGTTCTTGCACGGTACGTAACGGCTCGCGGATGCAGGTTGCATGATCCGTGTAGACAGATATTAGACCGTCACCGTGTTCTGCTGCTGCCCGCAGTGCCAAGGGGCCGTTTGCCGCAACATAGATCGGGATGGGATTGCGCAGGTCAATGAATTCTAAATCTTGATGGAGGAAGCGGACCGCACGCGTCACGCCGTTGTGGGTGTATTCGACTTCCTCACCCTTTAAGAGGGTACGCACGACACGCAGATACTCACGAAAATCCGGGACACGCATGGGCTCCATACCCATCACCCGCATAGCAGTGTGGCCAGTGCCGATGCCAAGAAAAACTCGGCCTGGGGCGATACGGCCAATCGAAGCGATAGAGTGCGCGGTAACCGGTGCGAGCCGCACGCCAGGAATGGAGACGCCAGTGCCGATATGAATGCGCGACGTATTATGCGCGACCAATGCCAACGTCGCATAACAATCCGACCACAGCATTTGTGAGTCAGGAATCCACGCGCGGTCGTAGCCAAGATCTTCCGCTTCTTTGAGTAACTGCCAGTCATCAATTTTCGTGGCGACCATCACGCCAAATTGCATGGGGCACCTCCTGTGGTGTTGAATTGTAAGGGTTATGAATTGACCTCGGTCAGCAGCTCCTGTGGTGTAACAATTTTGAATTTGAACTGGCGACGTTGGGTAATCGTAAGATCGAGCAGGTCACGGTCACTACTAATCAGATATTGTGCTTTACCCACGGCTGCTGTAGCTAAAATGATGTTGTCATCTGGGTCACGGCTAGTCACAAAGCGAGGGCCGAGTCGTACGTGGGTCACGGTCTCTCGCCGTTGCAAGCGCTCAGCGAAACGTTGAATACGCTGCGGCCCAACGTGCAGCCGGGTCAACACCTCAAGATACTCTGCAACGATATCATCGCTGACGACCAGTTGCAGTTTTCGTTGGTCTCTCCATAAACGAAACACTTGCCCGTTGACGGACCTGGATGTACGGCTGAGGTAATAACCAATAATGACATTGGTATCTAAGACCACCGTGATCCGTTCTTTACGAGACGGCACGCCGTTCTCTCTTCCCTCGTCGATACTGGCGCACGAGATCTACGGCGTCTTCTTCCCGGTAACCACTACGCCGGGCGTCACGCTGGATCTCTTCGTCCAATTGTCGGTCTGCCCAAATCTCGAGGCGCTCGCGCATGTAGTCGCTCAGCAGCCGTTCGGGGTTTCGCCGTCGTTGTCGAGCTGCTTTCTGAAATTGATCCCACAGCGGTAACACGGAAAGTAAATCTTTTTTCATTGAGCTTCACCTCTCGAAGCCTACTGTACCGCGTCTGCTGGTGGAGGAAAACTCCATTTTGGCTTCTTTCTGCCCTCCTCTCATTTGAACCTTCTTCACTGTCTGTGGTATGACCCACAAGTGATGGAGCAATGGATCTATAACTTGCAGACGGTCTGGGATTGGTTGTGGAAATGGTGGAGTAGCTTCGGTGCAGGTTTCCGCGATAATTATCTAGCTGATCTTGCTGTTGTTGCTACTCTTGCCGTTCTTGGATTCTTCTGGAAAACGATCGGAGCATTCTTTCATCGTCTTTTGTCACGAACTCTACCTCCTTCACTGCCAACTGTAGAACCTCAGAAAGTTGTCATCGAAGTAAAACCTCCACCAGTTGCTGTTGATACCCCGCCTGCCCATGTTAGAACTCCGGTACCGGTTCGACTTCCCTCAACGGCTGTGGATTTCGTGACACGACGCGACAAAGACGGGCGGGATCTTCTGGAAGTACTAAAAGAAGAGCTATCGCCGCAACGCAATCAGGTTGTGACCTTGTGTGGACCTGGCGGAGTAGGAAAGACTGCTTTGGCGGCTGAGGCGTTTCGACTGCTGATGCCGCAGTTTCCCCAGCGGGTGTGGATCAGTGCTGATGGACGGCCTGACTTTAGCCTGTCAACCTTGTTGGATGCCATTGCCACGCAACTTGGCCAGGAAGACCTGCGCCGACTCAACGAACAAGCGAAAGCTGAGGAGGTGCAGAGGCTGGTCGCGACGACACCGACGTTGCTTGCTCTTGATAATTTCGAGACGGTTTCTCCTGCAGAAAAAATCCGCTGCGCCGAGTGGCTCATGCAATTTGCTCCGTGTCCCGCGTTGATTACCTCGCGCAATCCGGTAGAACGCGCACGGTCGCTGAGTATCCACGCGATGTCACCACCAGAAGCGCAGGAGTTACTGACGCGACTGATTAACAATGCACCTCAGCCACGCGTGTTTGCCAGTGTCGATCGTGATCAGCTTATTCGCGTTGCAGAGGGCAATCCGCTGGTGCTGGAATGGATCGTCGCGCAGATGCGGCGAGCGCAGACTGCAAGCACAGTCCTCGCCGAACTCACGCAAGGCAACGGCGAGATCGCGCAACGGGTGTTCGAGCGTTCGTTCAACTTACCCGAGGTTGGCGACGATGGCCGCGCGACCGTGTTGGCACTGTCACTGTTTGTGCCTGACGCCTCGCATGAGGCTCTGTCTGCGGTTGCCGGTTTCGGCGACGACGTGAGGCGCGTAAACGACGCGCTGAAACCACTGGCTGACTTACGTTTGATCGAAACGACTGAGGATAACCAACGCCTGCTGGTGCAAGGACTCACTCGCGAGCTGGCCAAGGCTCAGCTTGCAACAGAATCTCATGCCCACGATTTTCGTCAACGGTTTGCAGGTTATTTCGTTGAGTACGGGCAAACCTATGGGCAGCCGACGCCGGAAAACCTGGATGCTTTGGAAATAGAGAAGGACAACTTGTTACAGGCTCAGGAAGTCGCAGTGGCGTTGCAAGAGTGGGAAAAAGTGACGGCAATTGCTGATGGAGTGATGTTCGATGGAATAAACGGACTTTTACCCTTGCGTGGTTATTGGGAAGAGGCGATTCGAACTGGCATTCGCGCGCTCGACGCCGCACGGCAATTAGGCGACCAAACTGCTATTGGTCGCTTCACTTACAGGACAGCAATCATGCACCAGCAACGTGGCGAGCTGACGGAAGCGCAGGGGTTGTATGAGGAGAGTCTGCGGATCGCCAAGCAGCTGGGCGACCAGAGTGGGATTGCCAGCACCTTGCATGCGTTAGGGGTACTGGAGCAAAACCAAGGCGAGCTGGCCGAGGCGAAGGGGTTGTATGAGGAGAGTCTGGGGATCAACAAGCAGCTGGGCGACCAGGGTGGGATTGCCATCACCTTGCATCAGTTAGGGAGACTGGCGCAGGGGCAAGGCGAGCTGGCCGAGGCGAAGGAGTTGTATGAGGAGAGTCTGCGAATCAAGAAGCAGTTGGGCAACCAGAGTGGGATTGCCAGCACCTTGCATCAGTTAGGGGTACTGGCGCAGGGGCAAGGCGAGCTGGCCGAGGCGAAGGAGTTGTATGGGGAGAGTCTGCGGATCAAGAAGCAGTTGGGCAACCAGAGTGGGATTGCCAGCACCTTGCATCAGTTAGGGAGACTGGCGCAGGGGCAAGGCGAGCTGACGGAAGCGCAGGGGTTGTATGAGGAGAGTCTGCGGATCAAGAAGCAGCTGGGCGACCAGGGTGGGATTGCCATCACCTTGCATCAGTTAGGGGCGTTGGAAGAAGAAGCAGGAAACAAAACGGCGGCAGGAAACCTCTTTCTCCAGTCGTTAGAAATTTTTGAGAAGTTGAAATCGCCAAATGCAAAAATTGCGCGAAGGTCATTGGCGCGGGTGGAGGGGGAGGGAGAATAGTTGAGAGTTGAGTAATGAAGAGTTGAGAAAGCAAAATTTGAGATTCGAGGTTCTGGTTTGTGAGTTGAGATTTTTCCTTTTCTATGCGAATTGAAGAGTATGGACACGAGCACTGACATTGGCACTTTGATTGTTCGTTCACCTGGCATCTGTGGTGGGCAGCCGCGTATTGCTCTTCGGCTCCTACACGGGGCGGTAGTTATGCCCCCTGGATTCCGGGTCTCGCGCTGCTCGCCCGGAATGACGCCACGCCTTTCCATCCTTCAGACTCAACTTAGTTGACTCCTAGACTCTCAGACCCCCAGACTCCCAGACTTTTTCCCCAGGTCCCATTTTTCGGCTTGACCTTTGCCTAGCGAACAGGTTAGTCTCCTGCCCACTACGGCAGTAAGGAGTCGTGTTCTGCATGAAAACGGTGGTGCTGATTAAACAGGTCCCGGTGGTGTCGGCGATGAAACTCGACCCGGAGACCAAAACCCTCAAACGTGAGGGTGTTCCGTCGGAAGTCAGTTCGTTTGATATACGCGCATTGTTGAAAGCGATCGAATTACGTAACAGTCTCGGTGGTGAAGTCGTTGCTTTGACGATGGGTCCGCCGCAAGCCCAAGCTGCGTTGGAACATTGCTTAGCGCTGGGGGCTGATCGTGGCATCCTGCTGACCGATCGTGCCTTTGCTGGCGCTGATACACTTGCCACTGCTCGGGCATTGGCTCTGGTGTTGAAGCGTGAAGGCTACGATCTCATTCTCTGTGGTCGCCATAGTACAGATGCTGAAACCGGTCAGGTGGGACCGGAAGTCGCGGAACTGCTCGATATTCCCCAAGTCACTGCTGTCGCTAAACTGTCTTTGAATGGTACGACACTGACGGTCGAACGTGAGACTGATAGTGGCTTTGAAACGGTTGAGTGTTCACTTCCCGCCTTGTTATCTGCTACCGAAGACCTTGCACCAGAAAAATTCCCCAATAAAGCTGACAAAGAAAAAGCTAAAGCAAAACCCATCCAGACCGTGACCGTGAGTGATCTTTCGTCAGACCTCTCGCTCTTTGGTGCGGCTGGTTCGCCGACCTGGGTGGAGTCGGTGCAGCCGGTTGAAGTGGTGCGTGAGAAGAAGATTCTTGAAGGCGATCTGCCGACACAAGTGCAGACGCTGGCCCAAGCACTGCTTGCGCGTGGCCTGTATGGCAAATGGGTTGGTGACGATGATGACGCCAAACCCCAAACCTCTAAGAAAGGCAGTGGTGGCAAAGCAGTGTGGGTTATTGCTGAGACGCTCGGCTCAACTTTACGACCGGTGACGCTCGAACTGTTAGGTAAAGCGACTGAACTCTCGACCAAATATGGTGGTGAAGTCGGTGTATTGTTAATGGGTAGTGGCGTCGATCAACATGTCGCGACACTCGCGCTGCATGGCGCTGAGGTTGTCTACTTAGCTGAACATCGTCGCCTCGATCCCTACACGACCGATATTTATACCGCGCTGATGACCAAAGCGATTCAGACGCATCAACCTGGCGTGGTGCTGTTAGGCTCGACTGCCACTGGACGTGATGTCGCGCCACGAGTTGCCGCGCGACTCAATCTCGGACTCACTGGCGATTGCGTTGATCTCGATGTCAACGACAAAGGACAGCTCCTGCAATACAAACCTGCGTTTGGTGGCAATATCGTTGCCCCGGTGCTGTCGCGAACGGTACCTGAAATGGCTACGGTTCGTCCCGGTATGCTGAAAAAAGCCAAGCCTTCTCCAGGGAAACAAGCACGGATTGAAATGCTGTGGCCGGATGACGCTGTCACCAGCCGTGTTACCGTCATCTCGCAAAACAATGCTGACGCTGGCAACGCGGCGGCGCTGGATTCGGCTGATATTGCTATCGGCATAGGCAAGGGCATTGGTGGAGTGGCAAACTTCCCGGTGATCGAGAAACTTGCTGAAGTGCTCGGCGGCGCTCCGTTGGCAGCCACGCGTGACATTGTCGATTTGGGCTGGATACCGCGACAACACCAGATCGGCCTCACCGGTCGGGCGATTTCACCGAAGTTGTATTTCGCTATTGGTATTCGTGGTGCGTTTGAACACACGGTTGGTGTCCGCCGTTCTGGAACGATTGTCGCGATTAACAAGAATGCCAAAGCCTTGATGTTCCAAAATGCTGACTTCGGTATTGTTGGTGATTACGCTGAAGTTGTTCCGTTGTTAACCGCAGCTTTAGCTGAGGCGAAAGCGAAAAAAGCATAACCTGGAAAAGCTGGATGTGGATTTGGATGAAGAGGAGGAGGAACGAAAAGTATAAAACGTAATGCATAAAACGTAATAAAAAAATCAAAGACGTGACCGTCATGAAAAACGCGGGCTTCTCCCTCTTGGAAATCCTTGTCGCCCTGACCGTGTTTTCGATCGCTTCTGTGGCACTGACACTCGGAGTGACTACGAGCATTCGTACGAATGCCACGAGTGAACGTCTCACCCAAGCCACGATCCTTGCCCAAGATAAACTCGAAGCATTGCTCGCTAGCAATCCAACCCTCCTCGCTGGCAGTGATGTTCCTCGCGCTGGGTTTACCCGGACTTGGACGATTCTCTTTGATACTCCGCAGCCAGGAGTTGCACAGGTCAACGTCTCAGTTGTCTGGGCAGACTCCTCACCTCATACCGTTACTGTCTCGACAGTGGTGAATAAGTAACGAGGAGTGAAGTATGTTTCTCGCGTCTAGAATCCAGCGTTCGAGGTCTCAGGGACAGAGTTCAGTCTTGTTCCACGCTTCACGTTCCACGTTCCCTGTCTTCTCTATAGCTTATAGCCTGAAGCCTATAGCCTCTTCTGGCTTGACCGTTCTCGAACTCATCGTCGCTATGGGTGTTGCGGGATTGTTCTACACCGTGCTCTACAGTTTTTATGCCTTACATGCACAAGCCCTGCGAGTGCAGGAAGTAAAGCTTGATCTGCAAGAGAGTAGTCGTTTGGCGATTGACTTTCTCGTCCGCGAACTCCACTTCGCAGGAGCAAGGCCGGTACACGGCGGAACCTGCGCGGGATTTGAACGTCTGACAAATGCCGAGAGTCAACGTATCACCTTGCAGTATGATTATCGTGGTGCGAGCGCAGGATCTGCTCCTGACGGATGTCCGGATGACCCCAATGAACGGATTGTCTATCTCTATGAGCCAGAGACTCAGCTCATCAAGCGCTCTTCTGGTGGTGGTGCGCCACAACCGTTTATCGGAGACGTTCCAGGCGGTGGGTTTCTGCTGCGGTATTTCGATCGTGACGGTACCGAACTTGGTTCTCTACTCAACGCAGACCAACGTGCTGCGGTACGGAGCATTGTTATCACGGTCCGCACCAGTAAGCGTCATCCCGACCCCAACGTTTTTACTCCATTAACCTCGGAACATACCTCCACCGTTTTTCTTCCGAATCCTGCGAGGTAACTTTGTATGCCGCCTGTCAATCGGCAATGGCCACCCACTCTCTCCTCCGAATCCGGTATCGTTCTGCTCACGACCCTCATCTTAATGGTCCTCTTGTTATTTATTGGTGTCAGTGGGCTGGCGTTGAGTCGGACAGATGTCATGATCGCGCGCAACCTTTTGAGTGGCGTACAAACCCTGTGGGTGGCTCGTGCTGGAGCCGAAGTCGGAAGAAACTGGCTCGAAGCGAGTTTCGTACCGGGGACATTACCGGTCACGATCGGTCCCGTCGCATTTGCCAATGGAGTGTACTCCGTTGAGGTTGCAACACTCAGTAACGGGTTGTACCGCTTTACATCTACCGGGCGGGGACCAGAAGGATCACGACGAGTGATTGAAGAAGTCGTTCAGGTGCCGGATTTTAGTCCTTCTGGAGCTGTGACGAGTGATGGCGATGGACTGCACGCTGATTTTGACGATCACGGCAGTGGTGCTGGCCGTCGCATTCCCAGTTTTAGTATCGATGCGCGCAACCATGCCTCTGATGGTTCGTTATCGCCCGATTGTCCTGCCGTCGTCCCGTTTGCGATGACACAAACTGCTGCGCAGGCAGATCTCTTAGCCGCCCTAACAACTTTAAAGCGAGAGATCGTTACGCGTGCGAATACCTTCTGTCTAGCGAGCGGAGGGAGCACTGCTGATGGTACCTGTACGCCGGGATTGTCCTGGGTTCGCGGAACGGCTGCGCTGCCACGTTTTCAGACTGATCCGTGTACCAACACCGACCCAACTTGTTTTGTCAATCTTGATCTTGCCCAAGCAGCCCTCCGGGCTACTGCTCTGCCGCCATCTTCGTACTTACCTCCTGCACCACAGAATCGCGGTCCGTTTACCCCAGCGCCAACAACGGTAGCACCAGTCGTCAAGCTTCTGACCGCTAGCGAACAGACTCGCCTGCGAACCGCACTTGATGCACTCACTCAGCGGATTGCCTCTTTACCGAGTGCGAATACTTTGCATATCACTACCAGTATCAGCTCAGGAACGCATACGTACGGAACTCCTGAGCTGCCGAAAGTCACCATAGTTGAAGATGGAGCCGAAGCCCTTGAAGTCGGCGGTGGCGCGACTGTGAACGGGGTCGGCATTCTCCTGGTGCCACGAGTCGTTCAGTTGAGAAATGCCACGCTGAACTGGCGAGGCCTGGTGGTCATTGTTGACGATGGCGATGTGCGCGCTGACCATGCGGCTGCCTGTGGGCAGATTACAGGGGCGGTGGTGATTCGTGATAATGCGACGCTTGACCGCAAGTTCGATCTCGATCTGGTTGAGGCGACCGGCCTCTGTTCTCCTTTTGCGGTGAATTACAGTTGCGAAGCAACAACCCGAGCCCTGGCATTGTTGGCGCAAACCGTGTCATGGACAGAGAAGTTCGATGGGTAAATCAGACTCTGGCTTCACCCTGCTGGAAATGCTCATTACGCTGACGTTGTTCGGCATTCTGCTGGGTATTCTGACGCTGCAGTTCCGACCACTCCTTGCTCAAACGCATCTGCACGATGCGACGCGGCAGATGGTGGCTAACTTACAATACGTACGCATGAAAGCTGTCTCGCAGAATCGCCGCCTGCGTGTGACCTTCAGAGCTGCACATCACGACTACGTTATCGACAAAGATGAAAACGGTGTCTGGCAACGACAGTTGCTCCATTCGCATGCTGACATCGAGGTTCCTGAGGCGACGATCGCTCTTCCTCATGATGTTCGCATCACCGGGGTCAATTCCGGTGGTGACGTGATCTTTCTCCCTCGCGGTGCCGTCGATGGGGGGATTTCGATTACGCTTGGCACAACGGGCGCAAGCGATACCAAGCGTGTCGTGGTCAACCTTGCTGGTCGCGTGCGAGTGGAATAAAGGGAACACCACAAGTGCCGATATCTGTCGTGAGACTCATTTGCAGCACGGTAAAGAGCTTTCTATACTCTATCTGTAGACTGTTTTCTCTTGACGGGGGGTCAGGTGGCTTTTGCAGCAGAATTTCCCATCACATTTTTGTGTTTCGCCTTTATTTTTGGCGCCTGTGTCGGCAGCTTTTTGAATGTCTGTATTTGCCGTCTACCAGTCAACGAGTCGGTGATTTCCCCACCGTCCCACTGTCGCGCATGCAAGGCGCTATTGCCGTGGCATGATAACCTCCCTCTCCTTGGCTATGTGATCCGGCGCGGACGCTGCGGGTCCTGTGGTGAGAAGTTCTCGATTCGCTATTTCATGGTCGAGCTGTTGACCGGTCTGCTAGCCGTCGCTCTGACCTGGCAGTTCGGTCCGAGCCTCACGACCCTTGGCTATTTTGCCTTTGCTGCTGCACTTGTTGTGATTACTTTTATCGACCTCGACCACCAAATCATCCCTGATGTGATTAGCCTTCCAGGGGTTCTTGCAGGATTGCTCTTTTCTCTCCTATCTCCACTACCGACACTGACGCTCTGGACCTCTTTCATTGGCGCATTAGTTGGCGGAGGGATTCTCCTCGCGGTTGCACTTGGCTACCAGCTATTCACTGGCCGTGAAGGTATGGGGGGTGGGGATGTGAAATTGCTGGCGATGATTGGCGCATTTCTCGGATGGCGCGCGATCCCGTTTACCATTTTCATTGCGTCATTCTTTGGTTCTCTCGTCGGTGTGACAGCCATGATTCGTAGCCGTGCCGATAGTAAGCTCGCACTGCCCTTTGGTCCATTTCTTTCCTTCGGGGCGTTGTCCTACCTGTTTGTCGGCGAACCGCTGATCGCATGGTACCTGGGGTTGTTGTAATACCCATCAGTCGGGTATGCTGCCGTCATGCCCGGCGTGTTTATCTCCTTTGAAGGGGTTGAAGGCTGCGGGAAAAGCACGCAGATACAACTCCTCGCAGAGAGTCTACGGGCGGACGGCCGTGAAGTGGTTGTGACGCGCGAACCAGGTGGAACCGCTCTTGGGCAGATCCTGCGGAAACTGCTCCTTGAACCAGCGACTCCCCTCGCTCCTGGTGCTGAAGTGCTGATGATGCTGGCCGATCGTGCCCAGCATATCCAAGACGTGATAGCTCCTGCATTCAATGCCAACAAAATCGTGCTTTGTGATCGCTTTGCCGATTCGACAATTGCCTATCAGGGGCATGGCCGCAAGATCGACCTCTCTCTCCTTACGCAGCTCAATACGTTTGCGTGTGGTGGCTATTTCCCCACATTAACTTTTGTCCTCGACGTGCCTGTAGCGGAAGGGCTTCGCCGTGCCCAGAAACGCCGCGGTGACGATGCCGCCGATCACTTTGAGGTAGAATCGGTCGCCTTCCATGAACGAGTGCGCGAGGGATTTTTATCCGTCGCTCGTGCCGAGCCTGAGCGTGTACATGTACTTGATTCGACTCGCCCTCTTGAGGTGGTGCGACAGGAAATTGGGACAGCCGTGCGCCAACGTATTGGGTAAGTGTCAGGTCTCATAACATCGCGCACTAAGAATTCGTCGAATTTCTTGGATTTTTGCACAAAAATGAGTACGCGATGTCATGAGACTCGACAGGTAAGACTTACACCGATATCCGTGTTGGGGTTGAAGAGGGTGCTCTACCGAGACAAGATGCAAGTCTCTGACTTGGAACAGGTGACCCTCCAAAGAACTGAGGGTAACGGCTTTCGGAAAACGGTTTACGCCAGCTCCTGTATAGGTAAGGTGGAAAGAAGGGTGAGATGAGCAAGACAGAGAAGCGAGGGGCGAGCCTACGCAAAGAAGATACACCGGTGCCACCGCATGAGGCCGAGGTTCAGATTCACGGACTTCCTTCTGTTCAGATACATTCGGACAAGTTCCATCGGACGATGGTAGAACAGAGTCTGGGGCTCATCTGTGCTCACGATTTTGAGGGGAATTTGTTGTATGTGAACCCCGCGGCGGTGCAAGCGTTGGAGCACCACCCTGAGGCCTGGGTAGGGAAAAACCTCCGTGCGTTTCTTGCGCCATCCTTTCAACCCTTTTTTGACGCCTATTTGCAGCGCATCCGCCAGCACCGCTCTGACGAGGGTTTTCTGCGGGTCGTGACGGCGACAGGTCAGTCGCGCCTGTGGCGGTACCATAATACCTGGTATGAAGAAGAGGCGCGCCCGTTCTATGTGATCGGCTGCGCACAAGATGTGACAGAAGAAGTCCGCCTCCAGCGGGAATTACGGAAAGCCCATGACGAGCTTGAACGACGAGTCCACGAACGCACGGCTGAACTCGCAGAGGCGAATGCGGCCCTGCAGCAGAGTGAGGAGCGATATCGGGGCTTGTTCGAGAATGCCAACGACATCATCGCGACGCTGACCTTAGATGGGATCATCACCAGTGTGAATCGTGCCGCCGAGGCGCTCCTCGGCTGGTCACGGAACGAGCTAATTGGCAAACACTTTCGTGCAGTCAACACTCCGGCGTCGATAGCGCGGGTTGAAGAGCGAACCCGACGGTTCCTGGCTGGCGAGAAGTTGACCTCAAATCTCGAAGTTGAAGTGATCCGCAAGGATGGCAGTGTCGTCCTCCTCGAATGTCGAACCCGTCCGATGGCTGACAAAGATGGGCAACTGATTGGGGTGCAAGGAATTTTCCGTGACATCACCGAGCGTAAACGCCGGGAAGAGCGCCTACGCGATGCTAAAGAAGCCGCTGAACAAGCGGAACGGGCGAAGAGTGATTTGCTCTCTATCTTGAATCACGAATTGCGGACCCCACTCAGTGTGATCCTTGGGTATACCGACCTCTTTCTTGAAGGGACCTTAGGCGCGCCGAATGAAGAACAACGGGGGATTTTGCAACGCTTACATGCGAATGCGTGCAGTGTACTCGATCTGGTGAGCGACGGCTTAAACCTGAGTCGGCTTGAGGCTGGTCGCCTTACTGTGGAGTCCACTGAGGTCAGCATTCCCGAGTTGTTTCGTGCAATCGAAGCCGAGACGGCCACGTTGCGCGAACTCTCTGGACTCCGGTTTTCCTGGTCAGCGGATCGCAACCTGCCGTTGCTGTTATCGGATCCAGGAAAACTAAAAGTGATTGTCAAGAACCTGCTCAGCAATGCGATGAAGTTTACTCGAGCTGGCGAAGTGACGGTTGGGGCACACGCTGACAATGATGCGGTGGAAATCTATGTCAAGGATACCGGCATTGGCATCCCGCAAGAACAACAGTCTGTGATTTTTGAGGCGTTTCGTCAGGGAAGTACCACCAATGTGCGTGGACTGACCGGCGTTGGGTTGGGGCTCTACATCGTCAAACGACTCCTTGATCTGCTGGGGGGAACGGTCAGTGTGGAAAGCGAAGTAGGGAAGGGGTCGACGTTCCGCGTGCGATTGCCACGACGCTCTTCTTGAACAGGAAGCGCTGTTCATAGCAACCCATCTTCTTTCTTTCGCTAAAACTTGCGTCAGGGGTATCCGGTGCAGTATGGTGCAACCTTTATGACCACAAGGGAGGTTGTACCATGGTGAAATGTTTTGCCCTGTTGACCAAGAAAACTGGAACGAGTGACGAACATTTTCATAACCACTGGCGAACGACACATGCGCAACTGGCGCTACGCATTACCAGCTTGCGACGCTATGTGCAAAGTCATTACATTCCTCATGTAAGCGCAAGCTTTGCGGTGGCGCCGTTTCATGGCGCCGCGGAGGTTTGGTACGACGACTTGGCCACGGCTGTCGGTATGCGGACCAACCCACAGTATGTTGAGGGGGCGTATGCCGATGAGCCCAACTTTATCAATCAGTCTGACCTAAAATGGTTGGCGACCAAAGAGCACGCCGTGGTTGCTGGCTCGCCGATTGCCAAAGATGCGCAACTCGTCAAAGGGGTATTTCTGGTCAAACGGAAACCGGGATTGAGTGTCGCCGAATTTCAAGACTACTGGCGTAATAAGCACGCACCGTTGGTACCCCGTACGCCCCATTTGCTCAAGTATGTGCAGTGTCATGTATTGCCGGAGACCTATGAGTCTGAATTTCCCCCCCCATTCGATGGCGTCGCTGAACTGTGGTGGCCAGATCTCGCCAAGTTCAAGGAGTCGTGGGCCTCGAAGGAAATCCAGGTTGAGCAATTGACAGATGCGAAGAACTTCGTTGGTGCCGAAACCTGTGCGTTTCTCGCCCAAGAGAATCGCGTGATTTGGCCGTAAGGGGAGTATCCGTATGGGACAACTACAAGGGAAAGTTGCGCTGATCACAGGTTCAGGACGCGGACAAGGACTCGCTGCTGCCAAGCGCTTTGCTGCCGAAGGTGCGAAGATTGTCATTAACGATCTCGACGAACAGTCTGTGAATGAGGCGCTTGCCGCAATTCGTGCTGCTGGCGGTGAAGCGGTCGGCGCTCTTGGCGATGTCTCGAAGACGACTGATGTGCAGCGTGTTCTCGCGGTCGCCAAAGAGAAACTCGGCGGTCTCGATATCCTCTATAACAACGCAGGCATTGGCTATTCAGCCAACAAACGGTTTGGCGTGGCTATGACCGATATCTTGCATTGTACTGAGGACGACTGGAAACGCATTCTCGATATCAACATCGGTGGAGTGTTCCTCTTCTGCAAGTATGGCATCCCCATGCTGATCGAGCGTGGCGGGGGCGTCATTATCAATACTGCCTCAATCGCAGCGCTCCGCGGTGCTGCGGATGCCCATGCGTATACAGCAACGAAAGGTGCAATCGTGGCACTCACACGTGCACTAGCCGTGACCTATGGACCTAAGGGGGTCCGGGCCAATACTATTTGCCCTGGGGTGATCGATACAGAAATGATTCACGACACGCTGATTGCCCGTAATGAAATTCGTACGGTATTGGCCAAAGGCACGCCAGTGGGTCGTATCGGTACGGCTGAGGACATTGCTGATGTCGCGCTCTTTTTGGCCAGTGACGCATCACGGTTCATCAATGGCGAAGCGATCGCGGTTGATGGTGGACTGATTCATCGGGTTGGAGTTGGGTGAGAAGCGTACGTCGGATGGGCATTGCCCACCGTCTCACTGCTCACTGCACTGCGAGTTATCTACGAGGGACTGATCATGGACAAAAACGTGTTGCTTGACGTGTACAAAACCTCTGTTCTCGCGCGCCGCTTTGAAGCGCGCGTTGTACAAATGGCAATGGCTGGAGAGCTGCCGCCCAGCCTGCACGCAGGGGCGGGACAAGAGATCTGCCAGGCCGCAGCAATCGCCGCGCTGGGGAAAGATGATTAGGCATGGGCAAGAATTAAGTTACCGATTAAGAGCGAGGAAGAAGCGTATAGTTCCAATCGCCATGAAACTTACCGGGTTTGATATTGAGCGCTTGAAACTCATCGTCGGAGACCTGTAGGCCTT
>VGTJ01000036.1 GCA_016874775.1 Deltaproteobacteria bacterium | reverse complement strand
GCGAGAGGCCGGGGGAAAGAAGCTCTTCAATTGTGTCCATTCGGTCATGGTCAGGTCCGTTGGATAAACTCGCGGCAGTGTATTCATCCCTCAAGCTTACCAATCCCTTTTTCAAAACACTCTCTTACGGAAAGGTCAGGGTGCCACTTTCAAAGAGTTAAGCACTTTTTGTGAATCATCTTCTTAAACCTCCCTCACGAGATCTCAGTAAGGGCAACCTGGATTCTCCTCACTGGAAGGCTTGCCTCTTGGTAAGGGCAAGGTCCTGAACCCTGTTCAGTGACGAGAGGCACCAGAGGTCGTGATGTTTCTGTGAGGGGCACGGCCTTACCCCTCAACGAGATGTTCAGGGATGAAGAAAGCCTACGTGCTGAACGGGGTCCAGTCAGAAGAAGACTCCGAAATTATCCCCCCTCACTGAGGAGGTTCCCTCCTGCTTCCTGAAGATCGATCACTTTTTGTGATCGTTGTTTACGTTATGACATTTGTCCTCTGACCTGGTGGAGGGGCTCCCAGGCTGGGGCATCGAATTCACCAGGTGAGGGGAGGAACACCGTCTCTTCGAGAATAGATCACTTTTCGTGACTGATTTCGTTGCCTCATCCTCAAGGCCCTTCAGTGAGGGGAGCCAGCGTTACCCTCAAGGGAAGACCTATGAGGGGGAAAGTAAGTCCGACTGAACACTATTCAGCAAGTGAGAAACAGAAAACAGAGGCCTTCTGAGTAAGGGCAGGAGTTCCCCTCACTGATGGACTCCCTGAGAGGACAGGAAGCAAGACTGAACAGTGTTCAGGTAAAGAGGTACGCTATCGAGGGCGGGAATGTTCCTCACTGAAGAGAGTCCTCATATCATAAGGAGAAATATGGAGGTGCATCATGCTGGCGTGGGCGAATCCAATGCAAGCGTTTCATGTGTTTGGTGACGGTCGACGAAAGTCGCGCGTTGTGAAGGCCGCTGATCCTTCGCGGACACGCCTGACCATCAGGCAGGTGGCGGACGAGCTGCAATGTAGCGAAAAGACGGTATGGCGGTGGATTAAGGCAGGCGACCTGGTTGCTCAGCGAGCGGGTAAAGGCTGGCGTATTCACCGTAATGCCATTGAGGGGTTCTTGGCCAAGCAGCAGCAAGTCAGGAAAAGCCGTGGACGCCAGGTTCAACGACGTCCACGGAGACTACGGGCAGTATGACTGCGGCTTCATGTTGCTCGACAGAGAAGAGGGGGCGTTAATTTCTCCTAGCCCACCCAATAGGACCGTAGGTATTTGACACACGGGTATGATGTCAAAACTGAAAAACGCAAAGTGGAAGGTTCGATCAGCTCTTTCACCGTGCCATTTTGCAGACGTGAACCCCGTCAAATCTGACGATTGTGCTGGCTGAGGAAAAGAGTCCTCTGGTGTACGGTTGCGTGTTTTTCCTCTTCATTTGCGGCAGAACAACAGGCAGTGGCTGCCGCACTCGCCAGCTACGGTGATGAAGCTCGAGGTGAGGGATGAGCTAGCGTGTTCTGTCGTGGATCCTCACGCCATTCCTGACGATGCTGCCGGGGCCATCGTCGTAAACAGCGATACCAGATCCGCTTACTCAAACAAGAGTTGACCTTTTGGGGAAAATAAATTCGATTTCGCCAATGTGAAAATTTGGCTAGGGACAACGGTCCTGTTCCTAGGAGCCTCAGAGATTTGACGCCCCCTCCCTCTCGTCAGTTGCTCCGCCTGTGAGGGAACCAAAGAGGTCAACGAAGTCGGAGAGATGAAGAACGACCAGCGCCCCTTGTTGGTAACGTTCCTTCACGACCAGCAAAGGCGGTTTGCTGGAGTCATACGCCCTGGCTTGCGCTAACCCGAGTCGCAAGAGTCGAGGAAGCGCCTTTCGATATTTACACTCCACGCTGAATAGGGGATGCTCTACGTCTGGCATGGACTGACTGAAGTCACTGCCACGTTTAGTGCGTACCCCTCCCAGAGCCTTGGCTGTTTGACGTTCTGCTTGTTTCCATGCGGTGCTCATCGGACCGCCTCCTTCTCAAGCCAGCGGACGAAATCTGTTCCCTTGGGAATGTCGATTTGCTCTTCCCTGGCCTTCGCGATCCTGAAGCCTAAGTGTTCAACGATCGCTTTTCCATCTCGGAGTTTTTCTGGCAACAAGTCTTTGATTGCCGACCATGAGCGCGTCCCAAACGCTACCTGCATGACGTCTGCCTTACACTTCTTTTCATCAGCACTCTGGCCAGGAAAGAGCGACACGATGAGGCCTTCGACTTCTTCGGTCAGTACGGTTTGTTGGCGGCGTACTTCGCTTACGCCAGTGCCGCCATTTTCGAACAGTCCAGTGCTTGATTGCGATGTGTCAACGCCAACGTGATCCCCGCCAATGTTTAGTAGTTTGATGTGAGGATGGAAGCACTGAAAGACAAAATCCTTAGCGTCGTTCGGCGAGAAATCGAAGTCCCGGCTATCGATCACGCCAAACCGTTCTTTGATCACGGAGGCACGTCGTACATAGCTGCCTCCTTCTCCGACGAAGACTTTTTGCATCTCGACAAGCAGTGAGGGTTCATAGCCCGTGTCGGTCTCGGCACTCATCTTCGTTCCAACCTTGACGGTCTTGAACTCTTTCTTACCGTTGTCGTCATCATCCTCGACATCGTCGAAGATGTTGGCGGCCCGCCCACACATCAGAATGTGCAGCTTGGAATTGACGTAGCGGCTGGTGAAGGTGTGCCACTCATCTTTGAGCGGCCCCCAATCCTTGATCGAGATGAAGGTTCGTCGTTTTGCCACCTTGTACGCGCGGAGCATCTCCCGCCAGAAGTGCGTTATGGAATCGATGATGAGGATGTCGAAGGACCCCACAGCAGCATCGAGATCCTCGATCAGAGTTTTGAACGCAATGGATTTATCAACCTGGAGTTCTATCTCGGCTTCCTTAAAGAGTGGATAGACAAAATCACTCCCGGTTTCGGTGTCGATGAACCCGATGGGTTTCTTTGACTTGATATGCTGGTGCAAGCCGATGGCCAGCCGTGACGCGGTCCAGGTCTTGCCTGATCCTTGGAAGCCAAACAAGCCCGCCTTAAGGAAGGCAGCTTGGGGTACCTCGATTTTCTTAAACGCCATGATTCCTCCTTACAGCTCGTTACGTATCGCTATTGTCTTCGCCGGGTTCTTGTGGTCTCGGGTCGCCGGTCGGATTCCCTGGATCTCCTTTGGTTCGGCCTTTGTTCTTTCCGCCTCGACGTTTCTTCGGACTTCCAGACCCGCTACTACTTGAGCCTCGTCCTCCCATGATTGATCACCTCCTGTGTTACTGAATAAGGATCGTTGTTGCCGCTGTCGCTGGTGTTGAGCGACGCGTTGTCGCCAGTGGTTGCGTTGATTCGACCAGCAATCGAGCAAAAGATAGTGAGGCCCAGAAGGAAGCCCAGGTGTGAGCCAGGATGCATGAGCCTTGCCTCCGTAGATGAGGACGTGCTGGGGTTGTACCTGTCTGACACCTTCGGCTAAGCCTGCCAGGAATCGACCGCGATCTCCGGCGTTCTTGCCAGCCGTTCGACATTCGCAGGCAACGACTGACGCTCCTATGGGGATACCTTTGAAGCAGAACGTGAAAGAGCGCGGATCGCTCCAGTTCAGTGATGGAATTACCGCAAGGCCGTGCTCTTGCCAAAGGCGTCCGAGCCAGCGCGTACGGTAGACATTGTAGACTTGCACAACGAGCGCAGCCTCTCTCCACAACGAGAAGTCCGGTTCGATCAGTGCACCCCAGCCAAAGCGGTGAAACTGTTCAGCATAGAAGATCTGTCGGTTCCACAACGCTTCAAGCCGGTAGTCGTCGACATAGAACCCCAGCACTCCACCTCGTACAGACGTAGGAAAACGGCTGGTACGCCAGACAAAGAAGGTGCTAGCCGGATCAGTAACGACACCACCCGCATACACAGTGGAGAGAAGAAGTTGTCCGAGTCGATCAGCTCTGAGCTGAGGAATCCCCCAATCGTGCACGGCCATAACGTGTTCACTCATTGCTCTGTCCTCGGCACCCAGCTGCTTGGGGGTTGCCGGATTTCTGCAGGGGTTGCTGCGACCACCTCACACGAGTCACAGCGCCACAGGGTCAGGATTCTTAAGCCGTCGTACGAACGGCAAACGTCATTGATTGTGACGGGCTCGCCACAGTACGGGCAGAGCCAGGGAGTTGAAGAGGTTTCTATGAAGGTGTTGATGTCACTCATACCTCTTCCTCCCAGCTCTGCTGAAGGTGCTCATCGTTACCCTTAAGGCGTTCATCCTTAGAGGATTGAGCATCTTCAGGAACACCGTTGAAATTTCTTGTGTTTTTCTCGCTACTTTGCTGAAGGTGCTCATCCTTGGGAGATTGAGCATCTTCAGGAGGAGATTGAGCATCTTCAGGAGGCAATACCCAACACCATTGCTGGCTCTCTTTTTTTCCCCCGAAGAATCCACCGCGTTTCTCAGCTTTAATCTGCAAAGCAGCTTTGGCCCGTCGAAGTGTCGCGTAGCTAATACTGGCCTGGTTTGCTTGCTTTTCGACTTCCTTTGCAGCGACTGGGCCATCTGCCAGGACCTCACGTAAGAAATGCTTGGCCTCTTCAAGGGAAGAATGCCCTTCACCATCGAAAGGTGTAGCAAGCAGAGACGTTGCCGTGTGGTTCGTTGGACCTTCCCAGGTGAGAAAAGAAACCTTGTCTGAGTTTTCCTGGATTCGATACGCCAATGCAGCGGGAATCTTTGCCAGGTTTGATTTCGTGACGGCAAGGATTTTTCGTTCGCTGTCATCAGGGTCTGGGGCAACAAGTAATCCGCTCCGAGCAGCTCCAATGATGCCGATGCTACCCCCTCCACGATATAACGCGTTTCCTCCGGGGCTCTTATTCAGGTGTCGAATGATGACGACGGCAGCCCCAGTCTCTGCGGCAATCTTTGCGAGTGGGGCAAGAATGCGCCGGATATCTTGGTCACGAAAAGAGTTCACCTCGCTGGGAAGGTAGGCCATGAGGGGGTCGATGATCAGCAGCTTCGCGCCGTATTCTTGCAATGCATCAGGGATGAGGCTGCAATCGCCCAAACTTGGCAGGCTTTCATCATCACCGTGGATAATTGCATCCATCTTTCTGATACGGGCCATGTCCGCACCGGCAGCCGCGAGACGAGGCTGAATAGTGTCGGCGGTATCATCTTCAGCAGAGAGCAACACAACGCTCGCCGGTTCACCAAGGTCACTCAACGTTTCATCTGGCATTGGACGGTGAGTCGATACTCGCGCCGCTACATCAATAGTAATCAAACTCTTGCCGAGTCCAGGGTCACCATCCAGCATGGTGAGCTTGCCCAGCGGGATACGATCACGCCACAACCACCGCAAAGGTCTTGGTTCAACATCAGCGAGGCAAGTCAATTTCACCGCCTTCAAGCGTGCTTTACGTCGGCGCTCTTCCGTGGCCTGTTGCTTCGTCGGCGTTCGTATTTTCGCTGGACCCGTGCTTTGTTTGGGCTCATCTTTGCTAGGTGGCGTCTCGGAACTCTGAGCTTTTGCGGTCTCCTGCATCTGCCCAAAAGTCTCCGCGATTTCCTGTTGCGTTTTCTTACCCATACACCTCCCGCCTTACCGGGTGGGTAGGGGCTATGAACTGATCGATCCTCATACAGGAGCAGAGTGCTAGTGGGTCACTGGTTATTCTCATTCTCGCCACCTCCACTCCGCTTGCTCTTCATCCACTGTTCGATTTCTTCAGCACGATAGAGGACTCGGCGACCTATCCGGATGTGCGGAATCTCATTCCTGGCTGTCAACACGCGAATGTATGCTAACGAAAGCTTGGTCCAGTCTTTGACCTCCATAGCTGTGAGAACTTCGCTAACTTGCATGACCTTGTCTCCTCTCACTTCAAGTTACTGCTTACAGTATATAATATTTCGCAACTATTCAATAGTTGCGTATAATTCTCAGTATGGTAAAGCTCTTAGAAGTCCCCCAGTTCCCAGCAGAGGAGGTAGGAATGGCAAAAGTGGAGAAGCATGCGACAAAAGCGAAAAGATTTCGCCCTTACGCTGAAAGTCCACCTGATCGGGAACGAATTCAACGGCTGGAAGATTTCTTTACATGGCTCTATCGAGAGTACGGGAGTCGGGATGCTTTTGATTACGATTTTTTCGGAGTCCTGAGCGCACTCGAAATGAGTACGGGAACGACATGGAGCAGCGAACAACTCACGACGTATCTCGGTGCTCAGGACTTCGTATGGCGACAGAACTTACAGCGGAGAGTCAGAGGTTGGGTAGACAATGCTCTCGCAGGGTTCGATACCCCATCGCTTCTGCTGTTGCCTCCATCCTTAGGGGCTCCGTATCGCGGTTTTGTTGGTACCGGCACAGAAACAGAAGGGAGATTTTTACATCGTGGTTACGTTCTGAACGATAAAGAACCCCCTAATGATGAACGCCTCAGCGACATGCTCATACTTCGTCTGGTAGATGTGCTTTTACAAGGAATCAATCTCGCTGCGATCGTACGATGTTCCGAATGTGGGCACTTCACTGCGCGGAGTCACCCGAGGGGAAAGCTCTACTGCAGTCCGGATTGCCGGGTTAGGGCTTCGCTACGCACACGCCGGGAAACGTTACAAGCAGCCCAGGCCCAGAAGGACCGCAAGTCTTCAAGAAAGAAAAAGTAGCTCATATCTACACAGCCAAAGGAAATCCTGCATTTCTCTCTTCCCACTCGCTCCCCTTCCGTGGTACGTTGCCGTAATACCGAAGAATATCGAGAGATACCGCTATGGCTCGTGCTGCTACGCAAAAACGCCCAGAGACTTTTTCCCGCTCCCTTGCCCGTGTGGTCACCAAGAACGAACGCGTTGTTGTACGCCGGCGAGGAAAGGCCGTTGCCGCCCTCATTCCTCTGGAAGATCTCGCGCTTCTGGTCGTGAAGTGTACAGAAAACGGTAGCTCACTCTGTCGGGTAGCTATTCGGGTAGCTGTTCAGATGGAGGACTCACAAATATGGAGAGATACCGCGTAGACAACAGACATGAAAAAGCCCGGACGGTCCGGGCCTTTCGTTCTTTGTCACACTCTGTATTTTTCTATATCACAATCTGTTCTTGGTCTGCAAAACCTCCATTCACCGGTTCGAATCCGGTCGCCGCCTTGTTACTCTTCGCCTGACTCTTCTGCCTGATTACTCTTCGGACCAAAGCACACACCGCGTTTCGATTGCTCGATGAAGTCGAGCAGATACTGCACGTCTTCCGTGTTGGTTTCGGTGCGCAGTTCGGCGACAGCTTGCTTCATGTTTACTCGTTTGCGAAAGAGGCGCGTAAATGCGTTGCGCAGTGCGCGGATACGCTCGCGACTGAATCCAGTGCGGCGTAATCCGACGAGATTGATTCCTCGCACCGTATGAGTGCCGTCCATAATGCAGAACGGTGGAACATCGCGGCTGGTGCGTGAGAGTCCGCGGAGAATGGCGAGCGTGCCAATACGAACAAACTGGTGTACGACACAGTTACCGGAAACAAAGGCGCGGTCTTCTACATGGACATGGCCGGCTAATAATGCACCCCCAGCAATAATAGTGCTGTTGCCAATCTGACAGTTATGCGCGGCATGGGCATTTTGCATGAAGTAGTTGTCATTGCCGATGACAGTCGCACTTCCTTCGACGGTACCACGATGAATCTGGCTGTGTTCACGAAACGTATTGCGATGGCCGATTTTCAGAAAAGTTTGAGCACCTTTGTAGGAGAGATCTTGTGGCTCATGCCCAATTATCGCGCCCATATGAATGACATTATCTTCACCAATCTCGGTCCAACCTGTTAGCACGGCATGCGCTAGCACCCGTGTACCACGACCTACTTGTACGACGCCATCGATAACGACGTAGGGGCCAATGTCCGCTTGTGGATGAAGTTCTGCGCGAGAATCGATGATGGCAGTGGGATGGATGGGCATAGGAGAAACGTAAAACGTAAATATGTAAACCGTAAAGGGGAGGGGATGAGGTTACGTTTTACGTTTTACGTTTTAGGAAGCCGTGGCTTACTCTCTGCAGCCTCATGCTCGTTACTTTCTTCGGATGCAATCTTATCACCTGGAACTCGATACGATTCATCTGCCCACGCGCCAAGGTCCGTCGTGCGGCAACGCGCAGAGCAAAAAGGGCGATAGGGATTATCTTGCCACTGGGTTTCTTTGCGACAGGTGGGACATTTGACTGTGGTACGCATAAAGCGCCGCGCTGACGTTACAGAAGCGGGCGACCGGACTTGAACCGGCGACGTCCAGCTTGGGAAGCTGGCATTCTACCACTGAATTACGCCCGCTTACCAAAGAAGAGAAACCCCGGCCTCGTCCTACTCTCCCACGGCATACACCGTAGTACCATCGGCGCTGGAGAGCTTAACGGCCGTGTTCGGGATGGGAACGGGTGTGGCCTCTCCGCCATTAAGACCGGGGTGAATTCTCAGTGCGGCGTACTGTAATGAGCACGTGCGAAGTTGTCAAGTGACTCTTCGCTTGACGGTGTTTCTACTGCCCCCTAAGATCGAGTCCACCAACGATGAAACACACCATCCGTGCCATTTTCGCTGATAGCATTGCCGCTAAGCAGCAGTTCCTCCACGACTATAGTGATGCTCTCGTCGGTGTGGTTGAAGCAGTTATCCAAACCCTCCAATCCGGCGGGAAACTTCTCTTGTTTGGTAATGGTGGTAGTGCTGCTGATGCCCAGCACATCGCAGCGGAATTCGTCAATCGCTATCTGATCGACCGTCCCCCCTTACCGGCGATTGCACTGACGACAGATACCTCTGCGCTAACCTCGATTGCCAATGATTATGGAGTTGCTGATCTTTTTGCTAAGCAGCTTCGTGCACTGGGCCGACCAGGAGATGTTGCCATTGCATTATCGACGAGCGGTAATTCACCCAACATCCTTCGGGCGCTTGATGTGTGTCGAGAATTAGGCATTCGGACGATTGGCTTGACCGGTGGCACGGGGGGGGCAATGGCTGAGAAGGTCGATCATTTGCTCTGTGTGTCCGCGACGCGTGTGACGCCGCGTGTGCAAGAGGTACATATTCTCATTGGTCATACGATCTGTGAGCTTGTCGATCTTGCGCTCTTCAGTCACAAGAGGGACACGTTGTGAAGTTTTCGCCGCTCGATTTTTCTCAAGTGACGACCTATCCACTTGCTGAACGGAACAATAAAGTTGCCAATGCTCAGCTTGGGCAACCCTGGCGACCAGGGGGAACTGTCCAGGAATTTTTGCAGAAGCTTCCACGAGCGCTCGCTGGTGGAGACTTTCAAGAAATTGTCGAACGTATCGTCGCTGCCGTGCGCGCCGAACGACCAGTCGTGCTAGGTATGGGGGCGCATGCGTTGAAAGTCGGACTTTCCCCATTGATTATCGACTTGCTGGAGCGTGGGGTTGTTTCTGCCATTGCCATGAACGGTGCGGGCATCATCCATGACTTTGAATTGGCCTATCAAGGCGCAACCTCTGAGGATGTGAGTGCAGCACTCGACGACGGCAGTTTTGGTATGGCACGGGAGACTGGAGAGTTTCTCAATGAGGTCATCCGCTTGCGAGTGGTGCGTGATAAGGTTGGGATCGGACGTGCGGTCGGTGAGCAGATTCGTGTCGCTAAGCTTCCCTATGAACACTTGAGTGTTCTTGCGGCCAGTGCGTGGCTCGACATCCCTGCCTGTGTCCATGTTGCTGTCGGGACCGACATTATCCACATGCATCCGCAGGTTGATGGTGCTGCGCTTGGCGAGGGCAGTTTACGCGATTTTCATTTGTTAGCATCGGTTGTCGCGCAGCTTGAAGGTGGAGTGTTCATCAATCTGGGATCTGCGGTGATCATTCCAGAAGTGTTTTTGAAAGCCTTGTCTCTGGTGCGCAACTTAGGCCACGAGGTGGATACGTTTACAACGGTTGATCTAGATTTCATTCGTCAGTATCGACCGTCGGTCAATGTCGTCTCACGTCCCACGCAGAAGGGTGGACGTGGCTTCCATCTGACCGGCCATCATGAACTCCTCTTTCCGCTGCTTTGCGCTGCGGTGTTGGAACAACTCTCTGTCCAGGCGTGACGCCAGCGCAGAATCATGTACAATCCTGCTATTCTCGGCGTGCGCTGTTGAGACATGAAATTCATTCTCTTTTTGCTGCCAACTTTACCTGGCTCTCTAGCGGAACGGAAACGCCTCCGGCCACTTGCGAGTCACACTGACCGCTGGCAGGCGATGTTTGATGAGGTCGTCGAGCTTGCCCAACTGGCGGAAGAGGTAGGTTTTGACGCTATCGCCTTCCCCGAGCATCATTTGCATACCGAGGGGTTTGAGATCGGTGGTCCTCCAGAATTTCTGCTGTACGTGGCTATGCAGACCAAGCGTATCCAGATTGGCCCAATTGGCTACGTACTTCCAGGATGGGACCCCTTACGACTGGCGATGACGACGGCATGGCTCGACCAACTGACCAAAGGACGCTCTTTTGTCGGGTTAGCCCGCGGGTATCAGTCTCGCTGGCTTGAACAAATGGCACAAAAAGTGTTGTTGACTGCAACGATGAGTGATCCTGCCTCACTAGATGATGCCAATCGTCGTGCGTTTGAGGAAGTGTATCGGGTTCTCAAGCTGGCGTGGGCAGACCAGCCGTTCCGTTTTCGTGGGGAGTTCTACCAATACCCCTATCCGTACGAAACTGGTACCCCGTGGCCTGCTCACCCGTGGACGCGAGAGTATGGGGCTCCTGGAGAAGTGGATGAGAACGGCCACGTACGAGAACTGTACGTTGTTCCCAAACCATATCGGAAGCCTCACCCACCGCTGTTTCAAGCATTTTCTACCAGCGAGAAAACGATTCGTTGGTGTGCGCGCGAAGAGATTGCCCCGATGATTCTGCTCTCACGCCCTGCGCAAGTGCGGCAAATCGCACAAGTTTATGCGGAAGAAGCCGGCCGTG
Source organism: Deltaproteobacteria bacterium (assembly GCA_016874775.1). NCBI lineage: Bacteria > Pseudomonadati > Myxococcota > Myxococcia > Deltaproteobacteria bacterium. Next base: position 26,138 of record VGTJ01000036.1, on the reverse strand, counting down.
CCGGTCGCTGGCTGGCCGTTGGTGAACGGATCGGTGTGCTACGACAAATCTACTTTGCCGATTCTGCGCGTGCTGCAGACCGGCTGGCCGAACAGGGGCTTGTCGGTGTTGGTTACAAGCGCTTTTGGGGCCATTTCGGTTTTTGGGAAGCGTTCCGTTTTCCAGAAGACGAACTTGAATATCCCGCTGCTACCACACGTCTCCCCTCGCACGAGTGGACAGTTGGGCGCATGAAACAAACGCAGTACTTGTATGCTGGCCCTGTAAGTACCGTGATAGAGGGAATCGATGCCTTAGTAGAAGCAGCGAATCCTGAATGGTTTGCCTGGCTGTTTGATCAAGGATTATTGCCACGAGCAGAGCTGCGAAAACAACTTGAGATATTCGGTGCGCAGGTGTTGCCGCGCTATAAACGTGCATAGGGGCACACAGGCGTGTGTCTCTGCGCGACTCTCACTTTTGGTGCAGATTGCGCATTGACAAGTGTGGAGTCTGCGGGTACGGCTGAACGCACGCAAAAAGACGAAAGATATGGCGCAATTTCATTATCAAGCGACCACGCCCCAAGGAAAAATGATTGAAGGTGTCATGGAAGCAGGAGAAGAGCGGGCAGTGGTCCTGCGCTTGCGTGATCAAGGTTATTTGCCGCTTCGTATCCGTCCACCTGGAGAGGTGCCAGCAAAGACCACGGCTGGACAGCGTCAACTCTCACTTCCGCAATTACAGCTTCCTTGGGGAGGAAGAGTTCGGCAAAAAGATTTACAAATTTATACGCGGGAACTCGCAACCCTCATTTCTTCAGGACTGCCCCTGGATCGAGCTTTGTCCGTATTGATTGGCCTCACCGAGAAAGAGGAACTGAAACAAGCGACGGCGCAAATCTTGCGCACCGTGCAGCAAGGAAAGTCGCTGTCAGAATCTCTTGAAGAATATCCGAAGATTTTTCCCCCTTTGTACGTCAATATGGTGAAGGCTGGAGAAATTGGGGGTTTCTTGGACTCTGTCCTCCAGCGACTTGCGGAATATCTTGAGCGCTCTCAGGAGGTGGCAGACCAGATTAAAGCATCACTAGCGTACCCTGCGATGTTGGTTGCTGTCGGCGGGCTGTCGGTCCTCTTCATGTTTACCTACGTCCTGCCAAAATTCTCAGGAATTTTCAAAGATATGGGGCCAGCACTGCCAGTGCTGACGCGCATGATTCTCGCCTTGGGCGCATGGTTTCAGGCGTACTGGTGGGTGTTGATGCTGCTTGTTGTTGGGGCTGGCTTAGCGTTGCAGCGATACATTGCCACTCCGCATGGTCGGTTTGCCTGGGATCGATGGCGTTTACGGGTGGCGTTGTTGGGGGACCTTATTCGTAAGCGCGAAGTGGCAAACTTTTCGCGTACGCTGGGAACGTTGCTGAAGAGCGGGGTGCCACTGATCCAGGCCCTTGAGGTAGTCGAAGCAGTTGTTGGGAATCGAGTGATCAGCAGTGCGCTGAAAGAGGTTCGGGTTGGCGTGCGTGAAGGGCAGGGGATCAGTGGACCGTTAGGGCGCAGCGGAGTCTTTCCGACCTTGGCGTTACAAATGGTGAGTGTCGGAGAAGAAACCGGGCGATTGGATGAGATGTTGATGCGGACCGCAGAGTATTATGAAAAAGAAACCAACGCCAAGCTCAAACAACTGGTTTCCTTAGTCGAACCAGGCTTAATTCTCTTCATGGGGTTAATCGTTGGCTTTGTCGTGATTGGCCTGCTACAAGGAATCTTTAGTATTAGCCAAGGGGGAGTCTAACCCCTGTCATTGTTATGAGGGCTGTTATGAAAAGAGGAACGTTACAGTCGGGATTTACACTGGTCGAACTGTTGGTCGTGGTTTTCATCTTGGGATTGTTGGCGGCATTGGTCGCACCAAACTTGATTGGTGCTGGGACGAAACAGAATCCGAAAATTGCCAAGACGCAAATCGAGATGTTACGGACTGCTCTGGACTCCTTCCGTCTCGATGTTGGTCGTTATCCGAACTCTCAGGAGGGGTTGCAGGCGTTGCTTGAGCGGCCTGCAGGTGTTGAACGTTGGGATGGACCATATCTGCGCGAAGGAAAAGGCGTTCCCAAGGACCCCTGGCAAAACCCCTATGTGTATCGAAGTCCGGGGGAAAGGGGGGCTTTTGATCTGTTTTCGTATGGAGAGGATGGTACTGCCGGTGGTGATGGGCTGAAGGCTGATGTGTTCTAATCTACGCCAGAATTACCAATCGTACAGCCGCGAGTGATCCAGTATGGAGTTGAGCGTAACTCTCCAACGACTGAGGAAAGCTGACTTTCTCGATGGCGTCGGCATTGCGGTTGGAGCACGTGATGTCAGTTTCGTCCACGTGCGGAAGCGACTCGTGGATGTGTCTTTACGTCACGCCCGGACCGTGTCACTGCCCGAGGCTGGTCGTGAGCGGCTTGATGAATTCGACCACGCCTTACACGGTTTCTTGGAGGATGTAGAGACTCCTCCCGACCATGTGGTTCTCTCTTTGCCTCGACATACGGCCTATGTCAGTCGTATCGTTGTGCCAGAGAGTGCCCGCGATGTTATTCCAGAGGTCATCGGGTATCAGGCTGATCAGCTCCTCCCTTTTCCGAAAGAAGATCTCTATTACGATTATCTGACTGTCGACGTTGGCAAAGAAGAAAAACGCATCGAGGTGACGGTCTTTGGCTTCTCTCGCCGTGAAGTCGATGAGTATCTCGGTATTTTGTTGCAAGCGCAGTTGCGCCCTCAAATGGTAACCCTGAGTTGCTCGGCGTTGGCCAACACGTTGGCGTTTTGTAGTGCCCCCGCACATGGACCTCGCCTCTTGCTCGTTCCGGACGATGGTTGGGTTGAGGTGGATAGCATTGCCGGCTCACGGCTCCTCGCCAGTCAAGTTGTTCCTCTTCCCGCTGAGGCGACCAAGGAAGAACTCGACGAGGTGGTCGCGCAGGTTGTCACTCGTAGTTTCCCTGGAACTGCAGTGGCGGAAACACCGCTCTTTGCTGCATCGGCAACCGCCTATGGATCTATTGCCGTAGATGCAACTCATGATGTGCAAGCTCTAGTCACGACTCGATTTGCGTTAGTTGATGGGGAAGTCTTGCCTCCACCGGCGCTCCCAGCGCTCGGTGCTGCACTGCAGTCGATAGGGGAGAATGATGGCGGAATCAACCTGCTTCCTGAGGAGCGCCGCGCCCAACGGGAAAAGGCGCTCTCGCCGGTGACACTTGCGCTTGTGGGGACGATAGGGGTTCTCGGTCTGCTCTGGGCTGTTGTCTCTATCGTGCAACAGCACCGGGTGTTACGCACTCTCGCTCAGCAGCGCGCAGCTCTAGAAGCGCCAGTACAACAAGTGCAAAAGCAAGAAGAAGAGCTGGCGCAGTTACAGAAACAGTTGCAACTGTTGGACAGTACCGCGCGGCAAAAAGTGATTCCGGTGGTCAAGAATCTCTCCGAGCTGTTTCCCAAAGAGTATTATTTGAACCATCTACGCTACAAAGATGGGGATGTTGAAATGAGCGGGCTCGGGTCCCAATCTGCTGCGGACCTCTTGGCGAATCTTGAGAACTCGCCCTGCTTTCGCGATGTGGTAGCAAAGGCGCCGTTTACGAAAACTCCGCAAGGCGAGACTTTTACGTTGGGGGCAAAGACAGAGCCATGCACAGAATAATGCAAATATGGCGGAGCCGCGCTCCCCGTGAGCAAGTATTACTCGCGGTTGCTGGGATTGCCCTGCTCTTGGTGATTGTCGAATATGGCATCATCAAACCGTATCGTGCCTATACGAAAAGCTTGGAAGAGAAGATTGATGAGCACGCAACGTTTGTGGCAAAGATGACACGGCAGCGTGACCGTGGTCCGCAAATTGAACAGCAAGTGACACAATTGCGTCAGCGGATGCAATATGTTCGACAACATCTTGTGCCTGGTGCGACCCCAGCATTGGCTGCGTCACAACTGCAGGACCGGCTACAAAGCCTGGCAAGTGCGAGTGGGCTCGATGTGCTGACCACCGTATCTCTCCGTGACGAACCGGCAGGAGAGTTTCGCAACACCACCGTACAAATGACACTCCGCGGTGGGTTGGCAGAATTGGCACGGCTTGTTGCTGCCGTTGAGTATGGAGATTGGCGGCTGGCAGTGTCATCTTTGGAAGTGCGTGGAGCATACAACGTGCGCATCGCTGGAATCCAGCAAGCTGGGGCGCTGAAACAGAATCCGCTCACGGTGACCCTCGAAGTCAGCGGTTTGATGCAGGGAGGGACTCCCTCATAAGCGGAGAGTGGCTATGCGTCTTCGTACATTACTGCACGCACTGTTAGCGCTGGTTATCCTGCTGGTAAGTGGTCAGATCGTTGCGACTTTGCGACGGCCCGCTCCGGCGATAACTGAAGGACCTGTGGCGCCACCTCCGCCGACTGCAGACGAGAGCGGATCCTCTACGACGCTGACCCCGGAAGCGTCCAATGCATTTGTGACAGCGATTGCACAGAACGATTTGTTTTCCCCTGACCGAGGTGAAGCGCCACCCCCGCCACCAGACAAGGCGCCTGAGACTGTTCCGCCGCCATCGCACTTGAAGTTGGTCGGCGTCGTGCTCACCCGTGCGCGTGCCGAAGCCTTTCTCGCAGATTCTTCGCAAGGCAATAAAGTTGTCCGGGTGAAACAAGGAGATAGCATTGGCCAATATCAATTGTTGCAAGTGGCGGCGTCCGAAGTGAAATTGTCACTCGGTGCGAATGGTGAGGTTGCGCCGTTACGATTGAATATCCTTGATAGTGCCACATCGCAGCAAGCACCGCATATGGATCCCAACCAACCGGCCGCAGCTACGCCAGCTCCCGCACCAGAGGAGGCGCAAGCGTTACGCGAGAATATCCAGCGTATGCAACAACGGCTCCGTCGTATTCGCCGCCGGGCGGCACGAGAAGAGGCGGCGGCGCGAGGCGAGACTCCTGATGCAGGAAATGAAGAAGAAGAGGAACAAGATGACGAAGAGTAAGAGCGAAAGCGCGGAGAGGGGAATACTCACATGATGGGGAAGAGGCTGAGAGCGCTGATTGCTGCTATCATACTGTGGTTTGTGCCGGGATCACTCGGGATAGCGCAAGAAGAAGAGACTGCCGTTCCACCGTCTCCGTCGCCAACTCCACCGTCAGTCGCGCGTGAAGCGGCGAGCGCCGAAGAAGCGGTCGTTCTCAACTTTGAAGGGGCAGATATTCGTGAAGTAATCCACAGCCTCGCGACGGCCCTCGGGATCAGCTACACCATCGATCCCCGCGTCCAAGGTCAAGTGACGATCCGGACGAGTGGACGTATCGCTGGACGTGACCTCTTTCCAATTTTCCATCAGATTTTACGAGCCAATGGTATTGCGGCAATCAAAGTCGGCAATCTCTATCAGATTGCTCCTGTGGGGGAAGGGAAGACCCGGGCTGAGATCACTGACAGTGCTAGTGAACTGCGAGCGGCCAATGCTGAGGATCGTTTTATTATCGAACTCGTGAAAATTGAACACCTCGCGGCTGAAGAGATGGCGAAGGTCCTGCAACCCTTCGTCTCTCCCGGCGGTGATGTCATCGCGTATCCACGAGCGAACTTAGTGATTATTTCCGATCTGGCCTCGAACGTGGAACGCCTCAAAGACCTCGTCCGCACCTTCGATGTCGATACTTTTCGCAACTTACATGCTGAAGTGTTCCGCGTTGAGAATGCCAATGTAGAAGATTTAGGTGATGAGTTAAAAGGGGTTCTCGAACCGTACGGTGTAACCCCCAAATCACTGACTGAACGAGGGGTGTTCGTGGTTCCTCTTAACCGACTCAATTCGATTGTCGTTATCGCATTCAACAAAGAAGTGCTGGCAGAAGTACGGAAATGGATCAAAGTGCTTGACGTCCCACCTGAAAAGGGCGGCGGTCGCACTGTGCATGTCTATGCGGTGGAGAACGCAAAAGCGGTAGATTTGGCAGGTGTCTTAGGCCAACTCTACGGCGCTGAGGGTGGTGGTGGTAGCAGCAGCGGCGGTGGACGACGTGGTTCTCAACAGGGGGCAGCCGGAGGAGGTTTCGGTGGCAATTTTGGTGGAGGTTTAGGCGAGACTGGATTGAGTGGGGCCGCCGGCGGTGGACGTGGCGGGTCAGGCGGAGTCGGTGCTCGTGGTGGCAGTAGCCGCGGGGGATCGAGTAGCAGTAGTGGTGGATTCGGTGGGGCTGGAGGCGGTGGCTTTGGTGGTGGGAGAGGTGGTCGTGGTGGGAGCCGAGGTGGAGGACTTGGGGGAGGGTCGTTCAGTGGTGGGACCCAAACGATTTTGATTGCCCCCAAAGAAGGAGAAAAGCCGATCTTTAAGGAAGAAGTTCGTATCGTCGCGGATGAGAGTACCAACTCACTCATTGTTCTGGCAACCGCGCGTGACTACGACATGATCAAGACGGTGTTGCGCCAGATCGACGTGGTGCCACGTCAAGTGTTGATCGAAACGATTATTGCTGAGATCGGCCTCACTAATGACCTCCAATTCGGCGTTGAATGGGCTTTTGCGAATGGAGGGATTGAGCGGCTTTTCGGAACGACAACCTCAGGGGGAACAACAAGTGGAACGACGGGAGGGACGACCGGGTCAACTACCGGCGGTGGCGCTACGTCGACGACCATCTCAAACAATGCTTTGCTCAACGCTGCGAATCGCGGCGTTAAGATTGGTGGCGGTGGCATTTTTTCTTTTATTACAGATCGGGATAATTTCTTAGTGCTGATCAACGCGCTGGTGACACGCTCTCAAGTACGGAGTCTGGCGACCCCGCATATAATCGCGGCTGACAACCGCGAGGCCCACATCTTGATTGGTGAGCAAGTACCCATACTGAGTTCTTCGGCAGTATCTGTGCTAACCGGAACAGCCCCGGTCGTAAATAGCATTCAATATCGCGATACCGGAAAGATCTTGACTATCGTTCCGCAGATTAACTCTGCTGGTCTCGTCAACATGGAGATTCGTCAAGAAGTCAGCGCCGTGGGAGCGAGTGTGTTCGGCAACACGAACTCACCAAGCTTCACCTCACGTGAAACCGAGACCACAGTGGTCGTACAGGACGGCGAGTCGGTGCTCATTGGCGGCATTATTGACGATCAAGTACAACGTGTGCGCCGGGGGGTCCCATTCTTAATGGACGTGCCGGTGCTCGGTCGAGCGTTTCGTACCGAGACTGACTTGATCGATCGCACGGAATTGATTATTTTGATTACCCCGCACGTGATCCGTAATCGTACTGAAGCGCGGTCCGTGACGGATGAATTTGAAGAACGAATCCGTGGGCTCAAGGGTATGTTGGGGCGGGTCCGACCACCGAAAGTGCGACTGCACGCTGATCCTCCAGAGGCGCCATCTATTGAGCGTCTTCCTGACCCGTCTCCGCTCGATAAGTCTCAAGCACGCTGACCGCATTGCGTGTTCACGAGAGGTGGTGGATGAAGAAGTTGTTGTTTTGTCTCGTTCTTGCCGGAGCAATTGCGGGTGCGTATTACAATGCGTTAGAGAACGACTTCGTTTTTGATGACTATCTGTTAGTGGCAGAGAGTCCACTGGTGCGTAGTTCGTGGCCGCTGGTGGATTTTTTCTTTTCTCCGACTTCACTCGGGTATCGTCCGTTTCGGAACCTGTCCTATATTATCGACGTGCGATTGGGCGGGATGCATCCGTGGGTCTTTCACGTGAGCAACCTGGTGTACCACTGGCTCTGCGCATGTTTCGTCTTTTTTGTCGCTCTACGTTTGACCAACGTGCGATCGGAATCGTCGTCGCACATGGCAGGAACAACTCCTGAGCCTGACTGGCGATGGCGGCCTGCCATCTTCGCAACGGCGTTATGGGCGCTGCATCCGGTGTTGACGGATGCCGTGACCTACATTTCCGGGCGTCGCGATATTCTCGGTGGGCTTTGTCTCTTTTTCGGTCTGTGGGCCTATCTGCGGTTTCGTGCATCGACGTGGCGTAACGGATTACAGTACGGCTGGCTCTTCCTTTCGTGTCTTGCGTATGGACTAGGCATCCTCAGTAAAGAGAGTGCGATCGTCTTGCCGCTCCTCTGCTGGCTTGCTGATGTCCAACAAGAGGGGTTTGCGGCTTCGCTTCGTCGTCGTTGGGCGCTCTATTTTCTGGTGTTGTCTCTCGGGGCAGCGGTTTTGTGGCACTTTGCCGGTCCGATCTTTTGGCAGACCTTCAAGAACTCAACGTGGTATGGCGGCAGCCTGGCCGGAAACTTTGCCACCGTTGCTCGCATCTGGGTGCACGATCTGAGTCTAATGGTCTTTCCGCACACGTTGATTGGTGATTACTCGTATCACGCGTTTCCGGCCTCGACTTCATTTGCTGAAACTGAAGTGTTGTTGGCGCTTGGGGTGCTTATTGCCGTCACCATCGCCGTGACGCTGCTCGCGCGCAAGTTCCCACTGTGTGGGTACGGTGGATTATGGATGCTGGTGAGCATCTTACCGCTCTCGCATATTATCCCGATCAAGGAGATTGTCGCTGAACATTATCTTTACGTTCCCCTCTTCGGGTTTTGCCTGATTGTCGCAGTTTTGCTCGACGCGGTGTGTGGAGAGGCGCCGTCGCGAGGATTCGTCAACGTCCGTCTGCGGGAAGCCGCTGTCTATGGACTGCTGTTGTGTGTGCTGACCGCAGCCGTCATGCGGACGGTCGCGCGAAATCGCGACTGGAAGGATGAGGAGACCTTCTGGTCGGCCACAACGCGAACTGCACCACAAAGCGCACGCGCGCGTTATAACCTTGCTGGTGTATATAAACGCCAAGGACGGGCACGAGAAGCGGCGCGAGAATTCACGTCAACGATTGCCATCGCCCCTCGGCATGCGGACGCTATCGTTGGGCTCGGGGAACTTGCCTTTGAAAATAAACAGTATGGCCATGCATTAGGGTACGCCGTACAAGCCCGGCAGATCGCGCCACAGAATCCACGGGCGATCTATCTCCTCAGTTGGGTCAAGCTTGCGGTGAAGGATGTCCAGGCTGCGGAGGAATTGTTTCAGCAAGCTGCGCTCTTGATGCCTAACTCTCCAGGCGTATACGCTGGGCTAGAGGCTGTAGCAAAGGAGCGGGGTGATAAAGAGGCGGAAGCGCACTGGGCGGAGAAACGACGTGCGCTCGAAGCTCTCAGCGGGCAAATGGGTTGACCTCGCGCGTGAAGCACTGTACAGTGCGGCCTCTCGCCGTGGGGGCGACGTTTATGATCGCGCATCTGTGGACACATCGAGTGATGATCGCCGGGCTTGTCCGCCGTGATGTACGCGCACGCTATGCGGGATCGGTCCTCGGCCTCGCGTGGACGGTTCTCCAACCATTGTTGCTGTTCCTTGTCTATATGTTCGTGTTGTCGACGATCTTGCAGGTGAAATTCACCGCTGAAGATGGGACAGGGGCGTTTGCGTTCTATCTCTTAGCGGGCCTGCTCCCGTGGCTGGGTTTTCAAGAGGGGGTGATCAAAGCTGCGACGGCCATCGTCGATAATGCGAGCTTAGTGAAAGCGGTACGTTTCCCGGCGGCCGTGTTAGTGGCGAGCAGCATCTTGGCGAGCTTGGTGACCTTTCTCTTGAGTTTCAGTCTCTTGTTATTCGCACTTTTTGTGACAGGTCGGCTGACCTGGGCGAGCGTGCCGCTGGTGCCGGCTTTGCTATGTTTGCAAACGGGGCTGGCGTTTGGGTGTGGGTTGATCGTTGCGAGTGTGCAGACCGTCTTACGTGATACCGTACAAATGTTGCAGATGATGTTTATGGTGTGGTTCTATTTGACGCCGATTATTTACCCCTTGTCATACGTACCGTCGCAGTTTGTGGCGTTATGGCAGTGGAATCCGTTTACCCCGCTTGTGTCGGCGTACCGTGCAATTCTCCTGGAGGGACACTACCCGACACTGACCGACCTTGGGTCGCCCTGCGTGTGGACACTGGTGGTGTTACTGTCAGGCTGTTGGCTCTTTTCTCGTCTTGAGCCTGGGTTTGCTGATCTACTCTAGTGATCACAGAGAGTTATATGGAGTGTGGGATGACGAAGTGGCTATGGAGAACGATGCGGTTAGTTGTCTGCCTGAGTGCCTGTGGGTTGCTGTCCGCATGTACACCGGAGCCGTCTGCACCGAAAGGGCAAAAGGGAACCAGGCTGGTTGTTGCCGCCGACGGGTTGCCGTTCGGAGAAGAATGGCGCCAAGACTTCACGTTTGCCGATATGGATGGCGATGGGGAACGTGATCTGATTACCGCTCCGCCGCGCAAGAGCAAAGACGCGTGGCCACGGATCTTTCTCCGCAAGCAAAATGGCTGGGAAGCGATTACGTGTCCTGGAGGTTCTCGCAATGGCTTTCCAGCGAAAGACTATAACTATGGTGGAGTAGCGGTTGCCGACTTCTCAGGAGACGGAAAGCCTGACATCGCCCTAGCTATGCATGAGATCGGTCTGCGGCTCTTTTTCAACGTCGGCACTGGGCCGTGTGGACCTTGGGAAGAACAGGCGAATCTGCCTGATGGTGTGACGCAGTTCCGCTCTCGTTCTCTCGTCAGTGCCGATATGAATCGTGATGGGCGCTTCGATATCGTGTTTTTGTCCGAAGCCCCGCCGATGAACGCCAATACGGATGCGACCGGCGGTATTGGTATTCTCTGGAATGAGACATCAGGATGGCGAGTCCAAACGATTACAGGAAGTGAAGGGCTTTTTGGAGATGATCTTTCGATCGGTGAAGTGAATGGCGATGGGGTGCCTGACATTGCGGTGGGGAGTCTGAGCGATATTCGACCCGAGTTCTTATGGTTGAGCAATGGGAACGGTGAATGGCGTGCGGCGAGCGCGGAAGGCCTCCCGAGCAACATGATCGCGTGGAGTGTGCACCTCATCGATTTTGATAACGATGGCAAAGATGAACTGCTGCTTGGGGTTGGCGGAGCGCCGATATACAAAAATGGCGGCCCACGCGTGTATCGTTGGGATGGGACTCGATGGCAGGATCTCTCGCAAGGGCTCCCTCAGGTCTTGTGGGTGTGTGGAGCGACGGCGGTTGACTTTGATCAGGATGGGCGCAAAGAGATTGTTACTGCTGAGATGTATACCGGGATTGTGAAAGTCTATGGTCAGCAACCTGACGGGAAATGGGAAGAGCGACAAGAGATAAAAGAAGAGAAATTCAGTCAGGTCCGAAACTATAAGGTGCGGTCGTTCCGGACAAAGAGTGGTGAGGATTTTATCGTTGCTAACTATGCTGGTGAAGCTTTCGGAACAATTACCGCGTGGTTGTGGCAGTAGGTGTATGACAACTTTCCTCTTGACAAAAAAAGCTAGCCAGAATAATGAAGCATGGGGGGACCCACTGGCATGCCAAAAAAAAGTGGTGGTCTTATTTGCACTAGCCCTGGTATGCATGTTAGCATCTGCCTGTCGTGGGAAGCCTGCAAGTTTGGAAGAACGGGTAAAGGAATACTGGGAGGTTCGGATAAAGGGGCAAGCAGAGCAAGCATACGAATTTGAAGCGCCAGGGGGAATGGACAAACCTACCTACCTGAAAAAGATCCTCGCATCCCCGGTCGCTTTTACCGCAGCCACAGTTCAATCAATAAAGCATAACGAGAGTGGAGATGAGGCGGAGGTAGAATTACGAGTAGAGTTTCTTTTGCCGGGACTTTCCCGCTCAGCGTCCTCCTCTATGTTGGACAAATGGGTCAAGGTTAGAGGCCGGTGGTATCATATGCTACCGCCAGCGGGTGAAGACGGCGCGAGCCCGGAGGAAAGGAGGTGATCTGGGAAATGGGAAAGAACCCCGGATGGGATGAAGGTGGATAGGAAGGCAATAGGCGGCTAGAGTGACGGTAGTAAGGCTTGCAGTATTCATCACAAACAGGTACGGTAGTTCCTGGTAAAAGGAAAGTTTTAGAAGCGAAGGAGGAGAGAAGATGTCTAGGATGAGAAAAGGACTTGCAGCTCTTATAGCAGCATTTTTCTTTCTTGGTGTGGGAGGCAACGCGCAGGCTGTGGTCGGCGTTCCGGACGATGTGCCTGGTTCCACACTGTTGTATCCATTCTTTAAGGTTCAAACCCAACGTACGGCTACAGACAACCAAGATACGCTAGTCGTTGTCACTAACACGGCAGGAGCAACAAGTGCCGCGGTCAGTGCTGCTGCTCCGAACGTAGCGGTGCACGTGACGATTTGGTCAATCACTTCTCAGCACATTTATGACTTCACCGTTATCTTGACCCCGCACGACGTGTTTACATGCAGCTTGTACGATCTTTTAATTGGTCTCACTGGTTGTTCTAACGGATCGGCAACGATCCAACCTGCCCCCACTGGCGTGGCAGCTCAGCTTCTAGCCCCTGCAGGGTCAGTCACAGGTCTGATCGCTGGTTATGTTACTGCTGACGTTGTGTACTCAGCGACCTCACTGTTCCCAGGCCAACTGAATTATCCCTTTGGCTATGGCAACGTTCTTGTTGGTCAGCAATACCTCGTTAACCTTCCCGCCGGTTCGTCGTCTGGCGTGAATGCGACGAGCATCGAGACTGCAAACCCATGCTATGGTCATCGCGCAGTGCCGGATGCAGCCCAAGCCGCAGCCAATACGTTTGGCTTCTATCGTACGCGTTGCATCGAAGAGCAAGGTGGTGCCGCTGCGTGCACTCCACCAGCCACCGTTGCATGTAACGCTGCAGGATCTACCGCCTATGGTGACTTAACCGAACGTATTGACGGTCCGAATGGTGATTTGGCTCAGACCGGTAGCGCAGGTGGATATAGCGCAGGAGTAGCCATCGATTCCCCACTCAGCCTTATCGTGCGGTACTTCTCTCAGAAAGAGCTGAATGGCAAATCTGAAATATGGTTGTGGAAAGATCGTGTGACGGCTGGTGCCGCTCGTGTAGTGAACACTGCCGTGTATGACGAAGCTGAAAACGTGCACTCAGTGACTTTCACACTGGCAGATGAAGTCAACTTCAAGGCGGTTGCTGATATCATCACCCCTGGAGTGGCTGGTGGGTGGTTCCGCATCAGCTTCCCTTGCCTTCAGTTCACTTCATGCGCGTATAACTATAGTGCACCGGCGACGACTACCCCGCCGATCCAGGCTGTTGCATACTCAGTACAGTTTGCTGACAGCGCGGGCGGTGGCACAGCTTCGGCCGCAACCCTTCGTTGGGATGCGATCTTCCCAGCACACCGGCAATACACGAACTACACGAACATTTCTGAATAAGTGCATCGCGTAGTTAGTGTGCCATAACCGAGGGCGGGGATTTTCCCCGCCCTTTTTTTTGTCACCTACTGAGTTCGAGAAATATCGTGCCGTCTTCCTTACTGAGTGTGAACGCCCTGAGTAAGTGCTATCGTGTCTATCCTCGCCCCATTGACCGTTTTAAGGAAATTTTTTCTCATCGTATATATCACAAAGAGTTTTGGGCGTTGAAAGATGTCAGTTTTACCCTTCCCAAAGGAGTTTCACTCGGAGTCCTGGGTGAGAATGGTGCGGGTAAGTCGACACTGTTGAAGCTTATTACCGGCGTTTTGACGCCAACGTCTGGAACCGTCAGCATTGACGGACGTGTTGCTTCGATTCTTGAACTGGGAACAGGGTTTCACCCTGACTTCAGTGGCATGGAAAATCTCTTTGTCGGTGGTGCACTGCTTGGCTTCTCCCGCAAAGAGATGGAAGAGAAGCTGCCAGAAATTGTTGCCTTCTCAGAATTGGGAGAATTTCTTCGTCAGCCCTTGCGGAGTTATTCAACGGGAATGGGGATGCGCTTGTCGTTTTCACTCGCAGTGAGCGTTGATCCCGATGTGTTGATTGTCGATGAAGCCTTAGCTGTGGGTGATGGATATTTCCAGAAAAAATGTATTGATCGTATTCGCACGTTCCAGGAAAATGGTGGCAGTGTATTGCTCTGTTCGCATGCGCTCTATAGCGTCAACATGCTCTGTCAGGAAGCAATCTGGTTGCGGAACGGGCAGGTTGAGGCCTATGGGCCAACGGTGCAAGTGGTGAATGCGTACGAGACATACCTCCATAGCAAAAGTGATCATGTACCAGAACAACATTGGCGGGAATTACGCCTAGGCGGGGAAATAGAGGAGATTTCCCTTGAAGGGGGGGGCCTACATGACTCAGGAAGGTTGCTGCAAAAGGGCGATGCTCTCCGCGTGCACATCCGCTGGAAGAGTGACCACCCCGAGCGCTTGTTTCATGTGGGTATTGCCATCGATCGGATTGACAATCTCACGTGCTTTGCCACGACAACATTGAAAGATGGTCACACGCCGTTTAGCGGCCAGGTGTCGTATGAGGTCACTGTTTGTTTTCCGCATCTCCTGCTGAATAATGGATCGTTTCGCGTTGTGGTGTTCTTATTCGATGAACACGGGGTCCATCTCTATTATCAAAAGGTGGCAGAGCAGACGTTTACGATTGCAACGACGGAAAAAGAGTGGGGGATTTTTTATCTTGATCATATCTGGCAGAAAGAGGCGGAGGAGAGAGCCGAAGCGGTGGCCAGTGGTCAGTCACGTTGATAATTGGAGGTAGAGGTAGCGTCATTCCCGCGAAAGCGGGAATCCAGGAGCATACGGCACCGGCCTCTGGTTATTCCTCCTGGATTCCGGATCTCGCGTTGCTCGCCCGGAATGACGTCTCCGCCCCCCTCAAGATCCTAGAGATGTAGCACTAGTCGACAAGATCGGAACCATCATGCGTATTTGCTATCTGTCAGAAGGAACGCCGCTGTGTGGTGGGGTGAAAGTCACCTTTGAACAAGCCGAAGCACTCCAAGAGCGTGGCCATCAGGTTGAGGTGCTTTCGAAAGGAGAGCGTCCTAGTTGGTATCCGCCGCGTGTTCCTTTTCGACAAGTGCGTGATTTTCTACCTGCAACACTTCCCGAGTGCGATGTGATTGTTGGGACATTTTGGACAACCGTATACGACGCCGTCCAGTCAGGGAAAGGTCGACCCGTCCACCTTTGTCAAGGCTACGAAGGGGATACTGCTGCATTTGCAATTGACCGACCGGCAATTGAAGCTGCCTACCGTCTTCCCACCCTGCTCCTCACGGTGCACGAACCCCTCACGCAATTGATTGCGCAGCGGTTCGGTAGAAGAGCACATACGGTTGGCCAAGGGATTAATCGCTGGCAGTTCTTTCCTGCTCGACAAGCAGCGTACGGTACAATGCCTCGGGTATTGCTCGTGGGGCCCTGCGAGATCGATTGGAAAGGAGTGCAAGACGGGCTCGTGGCTCTCAAAAAGCTCAAGGAGGAACTTTCGTTCCAGCTCGTGCGGGTCTCTCAATTTGCTTGCCATCCTGAAGAAGCCGCTCTACAAGTGACGGATGAATATCATTGCCACTTACCTGCCGAGAACATGCCTGCGATCTACCGCTCCTGTGACGTGATGCTCTCTCCATCGTGGACACAAGAAGGCTTTGGGCTTCCAACACTAGAAGCGATGGCATGTGGAGTGCCGGTGGCGATAAGTGATATTCCAGCGTTTCGTGCCTTTGCCGAAACCCAGGATTGGGCGCTGTTCTTCGCCGAACGTGATATTGCTGGCATGCGCTTGGCGTTGCGTCGCCTGTTGACTGATGACGAATTGCGCCAACGCCAGCGTTCGCGTGGGTTAGCGGTTGCACGTCAGTATACCTTTGCCCGAGTGGCAGAACGCATTGAGCAGGTCCTACAGTCAGTATGACCACCAAAAGAGTCGTGAGAGTTACGATTTCTTATGTTGTTAGCATTGAGTAAGGGTGCTGATAACTGAAAACTGATAGCGGACAGCTTACCTCATGCCGCCTCGCTCTCTCCTTGCAGTTCTGATTGTCAATTACAACACGACGGCCCTCACTCGTAGTTGTGTGGCGTCACTGCATGCGCAGACAATCCGTAGCCCCGATGGTACGAATGGAGCCCCGCAGATTGTTGTCTTTGATAATGCTTCGCGTACTGAGGAACGTCAGGCGCTCCTGGGCATCGCCGCCCAGGTGATATATAACGACGACAATCGGGGGTATGGGGCTGCGCTCAATCAAGCAGTTGCGTGCACTGATAGTGAATACGTTTTGTTTTCGAATGCGGATACCTGGTATTGCCCTGGCGCGTTACAAGCATTGATCGACGAAGCCCGCTCCTTGCCACGCTGGGGCGCGATCGGTCCACGAATTTGGTGGGATCGGGAGCGTAACTTCTTGTTGCCACCGAGCGATCCCGTGACGTTATCGAGCCGATGCTGTGAAGCGATACTCGGGAAGCGCAGCGAAGGGCAGCGGTGGCTTCAGCGCTCGTGGCGGAAACGAGCGCTCGACTATTGGCGTACCCAGCGGCCACTGTCTCAGGCGCTGCTTTCCGGTGCCTGCTTACTGACGAAGCGGGAAGTCTTGGCAGCCTGTGGTGGTTTTGACGAACGATTTCGCTTGTACTACGAAGATACCGACTGGTGTCGTCGAGTACGACAAAAGGGCTATCGACTGTACTGTGTACCGACCGCAGATGTTGTGCATCTGCATAACCAGAGTGCTCGACAAGAACGGGAAACGGCTCAGCTAATGGGCGCTGAGTCAGAAACCCGTTACTTTCAGAAATATTATGGTGCTTGGATCGGGACGAGGCTCGACCGATTGGTGACGCCGTGGCGCATGAATGAGGATGAAAAGTGGCAGTCGCGCGCGCACGTCGACTGTGGTACGTGTCAGCAGCCGCCGCATTTTTCCCTATCAATGCCGCTGCAGGGTGAATATCTGTGGCAACTTTCTCCATTTCCATCGTGTGTCCCAGCCATCGCACGCTTTGTGACGAAGGAGGAGGAGCTGCGGCTTCCGCAGCACATGTGGAACCTGCTCAGCAATGGCGCGTTCTACGCTGGCCTTTTCTCGTTGCCCACCATACAACCTGTACAGTATTGGCGATGGCAGAAAACGTCTTCTCCTGAGTAAAAGGGGCAATTTTGCGATGCCACACGAAGAAGAGAGGGCCGTATACCCAGGCATCTCGGGAACCAGAGCTGAACCTGCGACAGAAAACCGCGCTGACATTGAGCGATTACGACGGCTCGTCCGATTCTCCATCCCCCACAATGCGCCTATCATCCTGCTGGCACGGGAGACGCCAGCTCATTTACGGGGAGAAGGGCATACGGTCTGGCCATTAGGGCAGAGTGCGAGTGACCTCGTTTCTCCTGATGCTGCGGTTGTCATCGCACAATTGGAGGACTTGCGAGCCAAGGGCGGAGCGTTTCTTCTGATTGCGCGGTCTGCGTGGGAATGGTTCGTGTCACAGCCGCAGTTTCAGTATTATGTCGAGCAACGGTATCGTATGACATGTAGTGAGGAAGATACGGGCATCATCTTTGCGTTGCAACCTCCGCCAGATGTTGAATGGCGCGACCGTGGTGCACCGGATGGATTATTACTTCCCCCACCGGAACTCGTTGCGCTTGTTACCGGCCTGCCCCAGATACAGCCTTTTTACTGGAGTGGCGTCCTTGGCGCGCGATGTATTAAGGGGCTGCTGAAGAAGAACGGTATTGATATCAATCACTGTCACGCGATTCTTGATTTTGGTTGTGGCTGTGGTCGCGTGCTGCGCCACTGGAAAACCCTGCATGGGTCTCGACTTTTTGGGACCGATTATAATCCCTATCTGATCCGTTGGTGTCAGCAGGCATTCCCTTTTGCACACGTTTCCACCAATGATCTCTCACCGCCGCTCGTGTATGCGGATGAGCAATTCGACCTGATTTATACGATTTCTATCTTCACTCATTTAGAAGCGACGTTACAGTCAACGTGGATGACCGAGCTGACGAGGCTCTTGCGCCCTGGCGGTATGCTCTACCTGACTGTTCACGGCGCAATGCATATTCAGTCACTACCAGTGCTTCAGCAACAGCAGTTCATGGCTGGGCAACTGGTTGAGTATCGGCCTGAGTTGTCTGGGAGTAATCACTGTACGATCTATCATCCAGAAGCGTATGTCCGTGAGGTGCTCGCGAAGGATTTACAGGTGATCGATTTTGTTCCTGGTGGCGCAAAAGACGCCAACCAAGATGTGTTTTTGTTGCGGAAACCCATAAGAAGTTAAGGCAGAGAAATAGGGAGCGGAGCATGCGCAGAGCGCACGAAGTGACAGACAGTATGGCAATAATCCGTCCGGTGCGCGCTGAGGATGAAGCCGGAATCTTACGACTCTTCTCAACGGTTTTTCACAGTGACATGTCACCAGAAGTGTGGCGGTGGAAATACCTGCGTGACGAATATCCTATACCCGCGTTCGTGGCTGAAGAGGATGGTGAGATTGTCTGTCATTATGGCACGATTCGTCAGCGTATTGCCTGGCAAGGACAGGAACACGCTGCGTGGGATGCAATTGATGTCATGGCGCATCCGCATAAGCAAGGGCGCGGATTATTTCGTCATACCATCCAGGCGTTCATGCGTGAGGTGTGCGAGGGTTACGGACTTTTTCTCTATGGCTTTCCGACTGAACGCCATAAGCGTTTAGGCGAGCTCTTAGTTGGCTACGAGCCGGTTGCTCGGGTGCATAAAGTGAGCACGCTGCTTCCGGACACTCCTGCAAAAGCCATGCTGATGGACGTTGTGTATGATGTGTTGCCCCTCAATTGGGACGCGCACTGGCCCCTCATGCAGGATCGCTTTGGTATGCTCACTCTTCGTGATCGTGCCTACCTGGCCTGGCGTTATCTCGCTCGCCCGAATCGTCGGTATCGACTCGTGACGATCCCCGCGATGCCTGCATTGGCGATAGTGGGAGTACGGGATGGCGTTGCGCGCCTGATGGAATTTCTCGTGCCGTCGGAGGACAAGCGCCTGGCACGGCAGGTACTGCGTGGAGCTGAATGCGTGGCACGAGAAGAGGGGGCAGCGAGCTTGGAAGGGTGGTTTCCGACGTTTTCCTGGGAATGCCAGTTTCTCTGTTCAGATGCACAATACCGAGCAGAAGATACTGAGCACTGGCTTGAATGTCGCATATTCGATCAACGGGTCAGCGCGGGGTGGTTACGTGGAAACTTCTACTATTCATTTGGCGATTTTGATGTGTACTGAGTGAGGCGACGTTTGACCACGCTCAGTGCCGACCGGCGTGATGAGCCCGGAGGGAAAACGTACTCAAGGCACTGACGGAACAGAGAAGTTTCCTTCGTCAAGCACTCTGCCCGCGAATCTTGCGCAGGGGTGGCGCTCTTGTTGGACGCGAGTTGCAGCGCTGCAATGAGTGTTTCTTGATGTTGGAGCTTTTGTGTTGCTGCCGTGAGTTCGCTCCGTAGCGTGTGGATCTGTTGGTCGGTATTGGCAAGCTGCTGCATCTTTTCTTGTACCGCAAAAACGAGATCATCAACATCTTTCACTCGTTGCAGGGGACCCTGCCCGTTGTGAGACGGCTGGAACCCGTAGGTTGCCCACGCGATGATCTCGTGATCTGAAGGTGGCGCATGAAGCACCCAAAATGCCTCAAACAGGCCGGAGTGGTGAACAAAGGCCGACTTCGCCACATTGAGAGCACGAAAAGCGTCCCAGAAGAGCTGGGGCTGTTGAAAAAGGCTGCGTTGATAACAGCGAATGGCGGTTTCCTTGATCGAGGCGACGTCGGTAATATCTACCAAGGTATTGAAGCGTAGCGGTGCGAGAACTTCATAGAAGGCAAGTGTCCAACCAGGAGTCGTGCGCAACAGTTGTAAAGCAATACGACCAACGATGACATGATCTTGATGACCATCGATGAGGGACGGAGCCAATACCAGGTCAGGTTGCACAGTTGTGAGGTAGTCACTCAGTGCTGTATGAATCTGTGCTTCGTGATGTGTAAGCCGACCGTCCGGTAATTGAAGCGTGCGAAGATGTTGAATGCCTAAAATTTTCGTTGCCGCTTCCAGTTCTTGCGTACGCACGGCAACAATGTCCTCATGTCGTCCATCTGGCTCTTCGATTGCGGCACCGTCGGAGACCACCAGGAGACGGACCTCAGCGCCGTTCTTTGCGAAACGAGCAATCGTCCCACCGCACCCCAGACTCTCGTCATCAGGATGTGGAGCGATCACCACAACTCGCTTTGCGGGGGGGAGATCGGTGTTCACGCCACAGCTCCGTCTTGGTGCAGCGATAGGTGTTCTGGGTTCTCTTCTCGTGACGCTATACCCAGCGCTGCCAAGAAGTTATGCTCCCATTGGGGAAGGCTCAGGGTTTGCGCCGCAACACGCTGTCCGTGGTGAGCGCAAGCGTGACGGAAATCTCTATCGCGGTGCAAGCGAGTGATTGTCTCCACCGCTGCATTTATCACTTGTTGTGTTCCCGTTTCGTAGGAGGGAAGCTGAAGTGCGTGCAGTGGTGGCAGCGCCAGGAGCGACTGCGCGATTCCTACCGGTGGTGCAATAACGGGCAGACCGCACGACAGTGCTTCGGCCACCGCTAAGCCAAATCCTTCGTATCGTGAAGGATGGAAGAGAAAATCTGCGCACGAAAGGATGGTAGCGACTTCATTACGTTCGACGTTCTCGATAATTTTGGTGTTTGGTCGTTCGTGCAACGGGCATGGTTCGCCAGTGCCGAGGATGAGTACCCAGAAGACATCTGGTGTTGTTTTCATAACCTCTTGTAGAACGTCGATAGCTTTATCGACTCCCCAACGCGCAAGAAAAACGCCGACAAAAGCGTCTCGGGGAATAGCGAACTGGTCACGGAGTCCTTTCTTGTCGGGGCGAGGAGAGAAGAGAGTCTGGTCAACACCCGTGACAACCGAGACGACATCGATAGCACCGTAGTGCGCGGTCGCTTCACGTGCAACAGCGTCACTTACCGCAATGACTCTCTTTCCTATAGTGGATGCGTATTCTGCGCCCAACCCGAAGAGGTATTTCACTTCATAATACCATTCCTGGGAAAACAGCTCGCGGTTCGCTTCTGCGTACTGAGCATGGGTGGAATGAAAGATAGTAAACGTGGGAATGCGCGGAGGTGAGTACGCGAATCCAAAGAAAGCATGGGCAATGACGAAGTTGTACAAATGGTCGACACGATAGAAGGCTTGCCCAACCCGTGACAGGCTGTTCAAAAAAGGACTGTGAAACGACGGTCCTATGAGGTTAGTGTCTGTTCCCTCAGGCAGACACTGGGTGTGATAGATGTCGACTTCGTAGCTGGAGCGCTGCAGGAGATCGACCATCTGCTGAGTATAGGTCTCAATCCCTCCTTTGAACGCGTACGGGTCGAAGGAAGTGAGAATCGCACATCTTTTCTGCATACCGACTTTCGTATAGGATACACCCCTGCACGTCACTACCATTCGATGACACGCATGCGCATTCTGCAAATTGTCCACGGCTTTCCGCCAGACGCCTGGGCCGGGACCGAAATCGTCACACTCCACCTTGCGCAAGAATTACAAGCCCGTGGCCATGCGGTCACCGTATTGACACGAACAGAAGATTCCCATGCCGCAGAATTCTCGATGCGCGAAGAACAATACGAGACTGTTCCGGTTCTTCGTGTCGTCAACAATCACGGCCACACTACCACCTTTCGCGCGTTTTACGACAATTCCCTCTACGATCAGCTCTTTCTCCAATTGTTGAAACGGGTACAGCCTGAGGTTGTCCACTTCCAACATATCGCACATTTCTCAGCGAATCTCATCGGTCTTGCACGGGCGCATGGATACCCGACGATCCTGAGCTTGCATGACTTCTTTTTCCCTTGTCACCGTATTCATCTGATCGATAAGGAAGGACGACTATGTGCTGGTCCTGAACGTGGGAACCGCTGTGTTGCGTGTCTGCGGGACATCGCATCCGCGGAAGATGTTTCTCATCGCCTGGCGACGATGGAGCGGGCGCTGCTTGCTGCGCAACGAATTATTACGCCTTCTACGTTTTTGCAGGAGCGCATTGCCGACTACTTTCCTGCCGTGCGGGACACGTTACACACCGTTCCGTTGGGTATCAAGCCAGTGACTGCCGTGCCTCGATCGTCTCTGTGCCCAAGACCCTTACGTCTCCTCTATAGTGGGCTGCTTTTCCCACCCAAAGGTGCCTACATTCTGATCGAAGCTCTGCAAGGGATGCCGCCTGGCTCTGTTGCCGCCTCGCTCTATGGCGCAACGCTGCCCTATTGGCAGCCGTATGTTGACCAACTACATGCGCAAGCTGCTGGTCTGCCGATTCGCTTTCATGAACCCTATCGCCATACGCAGTTTTCCGAGATTTTGGCAGAACATGATGTGTTAGTAATGCCCATGATTTGTGAAGAAACATTTTCTCTCGTTACTCGGGAAGCCCTTGCCGCAGGACTGCCTGTTGTCGCTGCGCGTCGTGGTGCATTACCCGCAGTGATCGAAGATGGTGTGAACGGGTTGCTATTTGAACCTGAGAACCCTGCTGATCTGCGGCGGTGTTTGTTGCGGTTAGTGCATGAACCGCACCTGATTGAGCGTTTGCGCTCGGTGCGGCAACAGTTCAAAACCGTAAGTGAGTATGCGGCGGAGATGGAAGGAGTGTACCGAGAAGTCTGTGGGGAAGGGAAAGTGAAGAAAAGGGACGAAGGGGAAAAGGACGAAAAAGTCGCCCCTTCGTCCTTTCGTCCCTTCGCCCTTTCGTTTTCCTCCAACCCTGCAGCGCACGTCATGGTTACCGTCCCCACCGTGTCCGTCCTGATTCCTACCAAGAACGGCGTACGATATTTGGCTGAAGTACTCGATGCTATTCGTAAACAACAGGGAGACTTTCAGCTCCACGAGATCATTGCCGCCGATTCTGGCTCACGAGACGGAACCCTGCAGATCTTACAGCAATATGGTGTCACTGTCGTACAGATTCCACCGCAAGAATTTGGTCACGGGCGCACTCGCAATCTCTTGGCCTCACATGCACATGGCGAGATGCTGGTCTTTCTTACGCAAGATGCAACACCGGCGAATGAAAAGTGGTTGCACAACCTGTTATCTCCGCTCCGAACCGACCCACACGTTGCTGGCGTCTATAGCCGCCACATTCCGCGACCTGATTGTCACCCAATGGAATGGCACCGCATCGCTGAGTATGAGTTGCAGGGAAAGGTAGAGTCGCGTGTTCATGCGATGCTTGATAATCCCGACTATGAGCGCAATCGATATTTGTATCGTTTTTTTGCCAACACGAGCTCCGTGCTGCGGCGTTCTTTCTGGGAACGTTTTCCCTTTCCCGAAGTGGATTTTGCTGAGGACCAAGCCTGGGCCGAGCAGGTACTGAAGGCAGGATACAAAACCGCGTACGCTGCCGACTCAGTGGTGATCCATTCCCATAGCTATGGGCCGTGGGCGAATTTTTGCCGTCACTTTGAGCACGCGGCCGCTATGCACAAATTGTTTGGTGATGCACCGCAGCAGAGTTTGCGCGGTTGCATTGCTGGTGCTTTTCGCGTAGCCAAGCTGGATTTAATTTTCTGGCGGCAGCAGAATGGCCACAGTAAAGAAGCGATCGTGAAGCAATGGGCAGTACCAGCGGTGAGCTGGCATCTGGCCGGGAATGTTGGGTATTGGTTGGGTGAACAGGTTGAGCGATTGCCAGGATGGTTAGTGCGCCGTCTCTCTTTTCAGGAACAGGTGAAACGGAGATAATTGACCTATGCACATTCTCCAAGTTGTCCACGGCTTTCCTCCCAATGAATGGGCAGGGACCGAACTCGTCACGCTGCACCTCTCGCAAGCGTTGCGTGTACGTGGTCACGAGGTATCTGTATTGACGCGTATCTACGATCCACAACGTGCAGAAGGGAGCATGCACGAAACGAGCTACGAAGAGCTGCCTGTGTTCCAGCTGGTCAATAACTACACCATGAACACGGCCTTTCGTTTGCTCTATGACAACCCGCGGTTCAATCGGCCCTTTCAGCAACTCGTGGAACGACTCAAGCCTGATGTTGTCCATTTTCAGCATCTCTATAACCTCTCGGTCAGTTTGCTACGACTCACGCCGGCACTCGGGTACCCGACGGTCTTGAGCCTGCACGACTTCTTCTTCGCTTGTCATCGTATTCATTTGCTCGATGCGCAACAGCAACTCTGTGTCGGCCCCGAATATGGTGCTCGTTGCGTATCGTGCTTAGCGGATGTCGCGAGTGGAGACGACGCACGACGGCGATTCACTGATATGGAGCGGGTACTTCATGCTCCTGATCTTGTGTTGACTCCCTCAGTGTTTCTGGCCGAGAAGATGCGCTCGTTTTTCCCATTCTTGCAAAATCGCCTGCGCGCGGTACCGCTCGGGGTACAACGCGTGGCTGGTCTCAATCGACCTCGACCAGAGAACACATTGTATCTTCCGCTACGGATTCTTTATGTCGGAGTTTTAGCACCTCACAAAGGTGCACATGTGCTGCTCGAAGCGGTACGGGAACTTCCTGCCCAGTCGTTTTCCGTGTCGCTCTACGGTACCGAATGGAATCAATGGCACGCGTACGCTGAACAACTTCGCGAAACGGCAAAAGAACTCCCGGTGAAATTTTGCGGAACGTATCAGCACGAGCAGTTCGGAGAGATTCTGGCCTGTCATGACGTGTTGGTGATGCCGATGATTTGGGAGGAGACCTTTTCTCTTCTCACGCGTGAAGCGCTACTCGCGGGAGTGCCGGTGATTGCGGCGCGACGAGGGGCACTGGTTGAAGCACTAGAGGGCGGGGTGAATGGTCTCTTCTTTGAACCTGAGAATGCAAGTGACCTGCGACGTTGTTTGCAACGGTTGATTGACGATCCTACTCTCCTCTCGCGTCTTCGCCAAGCTGAACCTCAGGTGAAGACAGTAGAGGAATATGCCCACGATATTGAAACGATCTATACGGAAATACGTCGGGTGCGGACACAAAAAATTATGGAAGAGAAGCATACTACGCCTCAGACAACAGGGGATCTCAATAACCTGAGTGAGTCATTGCGAGCGCAGCGAAGCAATCTCGGTGGCGGTGGAAGTGAGGCACGATCAGAACTGTCGCAAGCGAGAAGTGGAGATAGCCCTACGGTAAAAGTCAGTGTTTGTATTCCGACCTATAACGGAAGTGCTTTTCTCGCCGAAGCCGTGCAAAGTGTACTGGCGCAGAGCTTTGCTGATTTTGAATTGCTGATCGTTGATGATGGTTCCACTGACGCGACCCTCGACATTGCCCGCTCGTTTGCTGATCCCCGTATTGTCATCCATCGCAACGAGAAACAACTTGGCATTCCTGGCAATTGGAATCGCTGTTTGACGTTAGCGAAGGGTGAGTACGTTTGTATCTTCCATCAAGATGATGTGATGTTGCCGAAAAACCTGGAGCGAAAAGTCGATGTATTGAAAGCGGATCCCGATATTGGTTTTATCCATTCGGCTGTCGAATTTCTTGTTGAAGGGACGATGCTGCAGCCCCCGGGGAGTTGGATTGAACCGACGGTAGATGATTTTGTCATGGATGGACGTCGTTATTTCCGTAAGCTCTTGTTACAAGGTAATCTGATTTGTGCTCCCAGTGTCGTAGCGCGGCGACAGTGCCTCGCAGAGGTGGGGATGTTTGACGAAGAGCTGGGATACGCGCCTGATTACGAAATGTGGCTGAAGTTGTGTGTCAAAGGGAAAGTCGCCTTTCTAAATCAACCGCTCTTGCAGTATCGCTGGCATGAGAAAAATGCTTCGCATCAGTACCGATTTTCGCGTGGGATTGAGGAATTACAACTCGCGGCGCGTCGTGCCTTGCGGTACGACGAAACGATATCCGGGCGTCAGGAGGAGCAGCAGATTCTTGCTGAGGTGATTGATTCTCTTGGTGTACTGCGCCAATGGACGGCGACTCTTGAGCAGGGAAAAGAATGGTTGGAGCAACAACGTGAGAATTGGCAGCGGGCGGCAAATGACCGTGATCTTATTATTCAAGAACAGAAAACCTGGATCGGCGAACTCGAAAAGGCCAAGAGTTGGCTTGAGGAACAACGAGTGAATTGGCAAACGATCTCAGTGTTTCTGGCCGAGAAGATGCGCTCGTTTTTCCCATTCTTGCAAAATCGCCTGCGCGCGGTACCGCTCGGGGTACAACGCGTGGCTGGTCTCAATCGACCTCGACCAGAGAACACATTGTAT
>VGTJ01000035.1 GCA_016874775.1 Deltaproteobacteria bacterium | reverse complement strand
GCTTTTCCACCAGGGCACACGTGAGCGCAGGCATACCTCCTCCTCCTTTTTCCCGGACACCCGTGCTGCCCTCTCTATCCTAACCCCTTCTTTTTACAAGACTCTAAGCGCGTTCCCCGTGCCCAAAGGGACCGGGAGTCAGGGGCCGGGGTTTTCAGACCAACTCCCGACTCCTGGCCCCCGGCTCCTATTCGATCGGCTGAAAACTGAATTTCTCCGGCATCACCAAAAGATAGGCACGCGCACCCATTGGTTGCTTCGCACCACGTGGTTTGTACCAGGCCTCGACCCAGACATCTCCAATATTGTGATCCATCATGTGTCGTTGCGGGTTCGGCCCAGCTTGGGCTGGAGTGAAGAGGCCATTCTCGTCGACCGCACCGACAAAGTGCATATCGTCGTCGTTCAATCGCTTCACGTACTCTTCCAGGTTCCACTTTTCTGGACGCACGCGATGAAGTTTGACATCATCCTTCGTCCCTTTTTCTCCATCCGGCCCCTTGAGATACGCAAAGGCTTCGAACTGCTGCATATATTTGGGAATATGGTCTCCCCCCGGACGAGCGAACGCAGTCTCCGGCAATAACCGAATATAATCAATGTTGCGATAGACGTAGAAAGGCAGCGTTCCAGTGACTCCTTGGAAACGTAGCTGTCGCAGCCCAACCGCAGCTCCTTTAGCAGCGACAACTTCGGCGACTATCGTGTCATCACCAGTCTGATTGAGCGAAGTAATCGTCACACCATTACCAAAACTCACGGCGGCAGTGGTCAGGTTTGCCGGCAAGTTTGCACCAAAGATCTTCACTGTCTGTTTCTCTCCTGCCTGCAACGTCGTGGGAATAACCGAAAAGAGCCGCGCCGAACCACCGCTTCGATACCAGGTTTCGTCCATCCCCAGATCCCCAACAGGAGCCAACACTCTGCGCCCTTGTAAGGTAGCTCCATCCTCTGACGCAAAAAAGATCTCACGTTGGATCTTCCCACCTTCTAACTGGACTGAGCCGCGCCATTGAAACCCGGTATATATCAGACCTGTCGTCTTTCCCGAAACTTTTGAACCGTCGGAGAAATCGAGTACGAACTCGCCTCCGTATTTATCTTCACCAAGCGCTTTCAGTGTGACCTGCCCAGTATAATCGCCTCCTTTACCCGCATCATGGCCAACAATTTTCCAATTGCCAGCGTAATCGGTTTTTGCTTTGGCTTGCCATTTCGTCCAAGCTGCGGTCGAGAAAGGAAACTGTTTCGCGAGATGAGGAAGCACTTTCTTCTTGACTTCGTCGTACCAAAAATCCTGCAAAAGCCCCGAGGACGCAGTGACATTCTCAGTGTTGGTAAACAAGGCAAGTTTCATATCTGGAATATGGCTCCAGGATTCCAGCGTTCGCCGCTGCAGGATAGTGCGTTCATAAGAATGGCACTGCATACAGGACGCCTGAACAAATTGCGGCACCTCATGCTGCACGACTTTCGTATTGCGTTTCTCTAACATGTAGCGAAACGGCTCGACCTCAGATGGAGCAAGCCCATACGCATCACTGAGATACTTGACCAGCGCACCAACTTCCGCTGGTTGCAACTGCGCCCCATGCGTACGCACCATACGAATGAGGGTCATTTCCCAACCCTCGGGCGTCTTTCGCTGCGCAGTGACAACATCAAGCGCACCACCTTTTGGCGCATGACAGCCAACACATTTCGTGAAGAGCTCGTTCGCTGCTGTCTGTGCACCAGCCCGGTCAATCACAACGAGTGCTATCAGAAGCACAGCGAGACTCGACAAACGAAAGACCCGACACCCATCTTGACGTTGCTTATTCATGCCTGCCTTCTCCCACGGTCTCCGTCTACGTTTGCGTGGGATTCTACTCTCGTTCTGACGTGTGTCAAATAAGGTCAGCTTATGGTAGAGAAAGCGTGTGAAGGTGCGAAGAAAGGGCAACAAGTATGACGTTGCAGCTTGATCTGAACGGCGCTACTGGCGCAGGCGTTCGTGTCGCACTCATCGACAGCGGTGTCAACGCCCAACACTCACACGTGGGCTTCGTCACCGGAGGAGTGAGCTTATCTTTGGCTACGGATGGGACGATTCAACAACACGAGGATTGTAGTGACCGCATCGGCCACGGCACCGCTCTGGCGGGTATCCTCAGAGCAAAAGCCCCACAGGTCGAATTGTATGCGGTGAAAGTCTTCAACGATCGACTGCAAGTCTCATTTCCAGTACTTGAAGCCGCGCTCCGCTGGGGAATCGAGCACCAAATGCACGTGATCAATCTCAGTCTTGGCACCGCCAATCCTGCGCACCGCGACCGTTGCCTCGCTATCATAGCTGAAGCCCATGCCGCAGGTACAGTCTTGGTTGCTTCATCTCCTGCCGGGCAAACTAACGTCCTCCCTGCAGTACTTCCCGGTGTCATCGGCGTCGCCAATGATGAACGTTGTGATTGGGGCGATTATGTGTACGTCGCGGATGACCCGATCCCGTTTCGTGCCCACTCCTGTCCCCGCCCCCTTCCCGGTCCAGCGCAAGCACGGAATTTCCAAGGCCCAAGCTTCGCCTCAGCACATGTCTCCGCCTTGTTAGCAGTATTGAGAGAGCAGAATGTAGGAATCGCTAGCAGTGCGCTCCGGCAATTATTGATCCAATCATGTCGCGAACCGTAGACGTAAAAACTGCCTTGTTACTGAATTTCCGTAGTTTATTATGGTCAAATACTTGCGCATCGTCCTGAAAATAGGCATATCCACGCGCGTACCTACGCATGCGCAACCGTAATTTCCGCTTCCTAAAGAAGGTATATTGTGCATCGTTTTGTCAGACTTTTGCTGATCTCCATCCTCTGGGCGAACGTGGCCCAAGCGACACTCCTTCCTGTCGATTCGGTGTTGGGGCCGAGCACTCTCACCCTTGATACGACAACAGGGCTACGCTGGTTGGATCAGAATCTGAATACTCTTCTTCCCACTGATCCCCAAGCGGTGATTCCTGGCCTGCGCCAAGCAACGGCTCTCGACTTTTACGGTCTCCTCCAAGCGGTGCAAAAAGATGCTGGGTACGATAACGATTGTTCATTCTCTTCCTGCACCAAGCCGACAGCGTGGGAAGTGATTCAACTCTTCGTCCCAGACATCACAACTGCATTTCACAGTTGGCGATTTGCTTCGGTTGATCATGTGTACGCTCCCGACGAACATCCTGAAGCCTGGTATGTTCACTTTATTGTCTATGCTGCCCATGACATCTATCTCGATAGCCAGCTGGGTAACGATCCGTTTCGCTTTTATACAGTTCCAGGCCGCATGTTTCCCAATATGTATTCTGGAACTGACCGCTTCCCTGGGACGTTTTTCGTCACCGACACGTCACCGCCCCAGGCTTCTATTCCAGAGCCAACGACATTAGTGACTCTCGGCACTGGCCTGATTATTCTCTCAAGGCTCATGAGACGCTATCGCAGCAAAGGATCACACTAGGCTCGCCTCTGAACGACCCAGACAGACCGTCATTATACACCCTGGGCGCCACACGGGCGGCCTCTCTGGTTTCTTGAAGAACTTCCTAGCTCATGTTTCCACGAACATTCTGTGCTTCACTTTCCCACGTATCTAATCGGAACCGTGCGGTACTTGTCGACGTGCGCAAATCCCCATAGCGTCCATCCCAAGCCACGTAGCCACGGTCAAGCACCAGCACTCGATCATCGTCACGCACAGAGGACAGGCGATGCGTCACCGTCAGCGTGGTCTTTCCTTTCATTACTGCTTGCAATGCCTCGCGAATCTCAGACTCACTGGCGGTGTCAAGCCCAGAAAGTGCTTCATCCAACACCAGGATGTGTGGCTCTTTCAAGAGTGCTCGGGCCAAGGCAATGCGTTGCTTTTGGCCAGCTGACAAACGTGTCCCCCGTTCCCCGACCACTGTGTCATATCCTTGCGGGAGCGCCGCAACAAATGTATCGAGACCAACACGTCTTGCCGCAGCAATGAGTTCGGCATCGGTGGCCGAGGACTTGGCGTAACGGAGGTTCTCTCTTATCGACGTATGGAAAAGAAAGGGATCGTGGCTCACCGCAACAATGCGATTGCGGAGCCACGTTTGGTCTAGTTCAGAAAGATTCACACCATCAAGAGTAATCGTGCCCTTCGCTGGTTCGTAGAGTCGAACCAGCAGATCAACAATCGTCGTCTTTCCTGCCCCACTGGGCCCGAGAATCGTGACCTGCTCACCCGTTGCAACTGAGAAACTCACATCCTGTAACAGCGGCGTCCGGGGGTCATGGAAAAACGCGACATTGCGGAACTCAATCTCTCCATGACAACTCGCCGGTTGGATTCCTCGCCCGACACCCTCGACTTGCTCTTTGCCGATATCAAGAAATTCAAAGAGCCGGTCCAATGACACCCCGGCCCGTTCAATACGGAGATACAAATCCATGAGCGCCTGCAGCGGACTGAATGCACGCGCTTGATACGAGGAGAACGCAATCAGTGTCCCGACGGTTATCTGCCCTTGAATCACGAGATATCCACCGTACAAAGTCGTCAGTGCTGCACCCAGAAATGTCGTCGCGGTCGACACGGTACTGCCAAGATACGACAGCATTTCGAACCGAGTGACGGTGGGAACAAATTGTTCGCCAAGGGCCGCAAGTCGGCGTTGTTGGGTCGCCTCTGCTGTAAACAATTTAATAAATTTTATAGCAGAGAGCGCTTCGACTAGAAAGGCTCCGATCGACGCGTTGAGTTCTCGCACCTTGCGGGTTTCCTCCACCATCGGCGTGCGTACTTTCGCAACACCATAGAACTGCAACGGGACTACCAACACACTCACCAGAAAGAGGCGCCAATCGAGCCAGAGCAGAAACCCCACAGTGGCAATCAACACCAGGATATTGGTCACGAACGCAAAGGCCGCATCAGTCAACACCGACTGAACTTCCGCGATATCGGTGTTCAGGCGCGCCAGGACATCGCCAACTTTCACACGACTATGAAACGCGAGCGACAGCGACTGCAAATGCGCGAAAACATACTCCCGCAGAGAGAAAAGAATCCGTGCAGTGACTTGCGTGTAGTAGTATCGGTTGACCGCACCAACAACGTAGCCAATCGCCGTAACGCATATCATCACCCCACTCAGCACCCACAACAAGCGGAGATTCTTTGCCAGCAACACATCGTCAATCAAAATCTTGGTGAACAGAGGCCACAGAAGCCCTAGCACCGTGCCGACAAGCGAAAGTGCAAAAACAAAGAGCAGGCGCGTAACAAATGGGTAAACGAATGGCGTCAGACGACGGAAGCGAGCAAGGGTGGAACGAGTGGTGGCAAGCATGGCAACCAGCAATGAAGAGTTAAGAGTTAACAATAAACGAACCACGTATAATGATCATCTCGCTTTCCTCTCGCCACTCTGCACTCTTCATTCTTAACTCTTCACTCCTTTTTCTCTTGATTCCTTTGCCTGCCGTTTCACTTCCTTATAGCGAAAACAATCCACGATGTGATCGTTCACCATTCCGGTTGCTTGCATGAACGCATAACAAATAGTTGAGCCAACGAACTTGAATCCTCGCTTCGTCAACTCTTTGCTCATGGCATCGGACTCTACTGTTTTCGCCGGCACCTCTTTGAGTGTTTTCCATGCGTTGACCTTGGGTGTTCCGCCAACGAACTGCCACAGGTAATCGGCAAACCTGCCGTGCTCTTTCTGCAGCGCAAGAAAGGCACGCGCATTCTGAATGGTCGCTGCAATCTTGAGACGATTACGGATAATCCCTTCATTAGCCAGGAGTTCTGCAATATCACGATCAGTAAAGGTACTGATCTTCTTGGCATCGAATTTCGCGAAGGCACGGCGATAGTGTTCGCGTTTCTTCAAAACCGTTATCCAACTGAGCCCGGCTTGTGCACCTTCGAGAATCAACAGCTCAAACAACTTCCGATCATCATCTTCAGGAACGCCCCACTCCGTATCGTGATACGAGAGGTACAACGGATCGCTTGTTACCCAACCACAACGTGTTTGCATGCCCTCTGTAGTGCGCCATTTTGTCTGCAGATACAAGGCCCAACACAATTGCCTCTCTCTGGTCAGTGGCGTACAGTTCGAACGATGAAAAGAAGCACAAGATCATTTTTAGGAAGACTTCTCATTGGAGGGCTTCTCCTCCAGTGTTTTTCTCCTGCACCCGCCACCGCCGGATGGTATTTCCTGGCAACCACAACATCTGAGCAAACTCCGGCCTCGGCCAATCGTCCAGCACAACTCGTGACGGCAATCTCCCAAAATCGCCTCAAGTACGCCACGAATGTGTGGACCCTGATCGCCCATCTCGATCTGCAACGCATCATTCTGGTGAACCATATCCGTAAACGATACTGGGAAGGATCACTTGATGAATACTTCGCGACACTCGCTCAGCAGTTACAGGACAGTCAGCAGAAGGCCGAAAAAATGTTGCACGTGATGCCGCTTGAGCAGAGCCAGCGCCTACGAACGTTCAGCCGTGCTGATCCATTCGATCCGCTCCTCCCCACACTGGAAATCACTGTCCAGAAAGCTGCCGACCAGGTCTCACTCATTGGCCACACAGCCCAGAAACATGAAGTGCGGCGTAACGGCGAGCCCTACGAAGAGGTATGGGTCGCAGCGGACATTCACCTCGGCAACGATCTTGACGAACACAAGCGCAAGATGTTTGTGGGAAAACTCCAACAGACCCGCACGACGCCACCAGGGGCGGTGCTGGCTGAACTTACCGAGGTGGTCACCGCAGGCTATCCACTAAAGACGGTCAATCTCGTTTCACGAGTCACCAAAGAAGTCGTCAAAGTCCAGCAACAACAGTTTACCGATGAAGAGTTCGCTGCTCCCGCAGGATATACGTCTAGCCCGCTGTCAGAAACGATGTCGCTACGGTAGCGTACACTATGGGGTCGTCTTCTCTTCCTCACCATACCGATATTGTCGTTATTGGCGGCGGCCCTGCCGGAACGACGATTGCGAGCCTGCTTGCGCGATTTGGTTACAAAGTAATATTGCTCGAAAAACGCCGCTTTCCTCGTCATCAGATTGGTGAGTCACTCACACCCCAGATTCTGCCAGTGCTCGATTTTCTTGGCCTTCGCCAACGCGTCGAAGCAGCCGGGTTTCTCCGCATGATCGGCCACACTGTTTGTTGGGGCAGTAGTCAACCCCGGACGTCGTATTATAGCCCGGACCATTCGCGATACGGATTCCAAGCCTGGCGGGCTGATCTTGACGCAATCTTGTTTGCCCATGCACAAGAGGCTGGAGTACTCACCCGCGATAACCTGGCTGCTGAAAGCGTATCAGTGAACCCCGGACGCCAAGTCATAGTTCGTACGCCAGAAGGGGCCATCACCGCAGACTTTTGCATTGATGCGAGCGGCCATGCCGGCGTTCTTGCCCGCCACGGATTGCGGCAACGCGACCAAACCTACAGAACACTGGCTGTGACTGGTTATTGGCGCGAAGCAACCAGCCCAGCCGGTGTCAATTTTGCGAATACTTTGCTTGAAACCTACCAGGCCGGACTGGTGTGGTCGGTGCCACTTCATAATGAGTTACGCAATGTCACGCTGCTCACCGACTGGTACGCCGGAGCGACGATTCGTCGATGCGGTATTGCTGATTTTTACCGATCAGAACTGCAACGCGCTCCGTACATCTCGGGATTTCTTGCTTCCGCTCGACTACCTCATCCACCGCAGGTCTTTGATGCGTCGTGGTATACCGCCAAAGAATTCGCCGGAGAGCAATTCCTTCTCGTGGGCGACGCAGGCATATTCATCGACCCCTTGTCATCGGAAGGGGTGCACAAGGCGATGGCCTCGGCCATCACTGGCGCGATCGTTGTAAACACCATCCTCCACCGACCTGCCATGACGTCCCACGCCATGCAGTTCTATAATGAGACCCAACAGGCGACCTACGAGAGCCATTACCAACAGTCTGGACAATACTATCGTGAAGAGCAACGGTGGTCAGATAATCAGTTTTGGCAAATCCGAACAACGCAGGTTCAAGGTTCAAAGTTCAAGGTTCAAGAGTTATCTCAACCTCACACTCAGTACCCAACACCTGGCAGCCAGAAAGTCTCCGCTCTGCGTATTGCACAGGGAGTGACAATCGCGCTGCGTCCCGTGATTGAAGGCCCGTATGTCGAGTTACGGGAGGTCCTCGTCGCTCCCCAGTATCCTCGTGGGGTCCGGACTCTTCAGCAGGTGCACCTGCCGAAACTCTTGACTATCGTTCGTCAGCAGTCAGCCGTGAGCCAGATTATGACTCATTATCTTTCTACCCCTGAAGGACAAGGATGCTCACCTGAGGCAGTGCGGCAAATCCTGGCCCGGCTGTATCAAGAAGGGATTCTCGATTCTATCGATGCGACGGAAACCGGCTGAGACAGCCCTGCTATCGGTAGAAATACCGAGAAACAGCTTCCACGACCAACGGTGCTCTCGACTTCAACACGGCCACTATGCGCCTCCACCAAGGACTTCACGATTCCTAATCCCAGTCCTGTCCCTTCGCGCTGCGTTTTAGCCTGTAACTTCTTATTACAATGTTCAAAAAGGCGCGGAATGTCTGTCTCCGCAATTCCAGGCCCCGTATCCGAGACGGTGACGGCAACCATTCCGTGACGCACTGTCGAGTGCAAGGTAATACGACCACCACTCGGGGTGAACTTCAACGCGTTATAAATCAAATTCGCAAACACACGTTCAAGGGCAATCTCATCTCCCTCAACCAGCGGCAAGTGTTCTTGCAAAACCGTATCGAATTGCAACTGGCGCAAATGGGCTTCCGCATCATACTGATGGCTGATTTTCCGCAGCAGCCCGTTGAGGTCCATCGCGCGTTTGCTGAGCCGGATATGACCAGCCTCAATCATCGACAGATCAAGATAGTTCGTCACTAACGAATGAATGGTCAAAGCATTGCTTTTGAGACGTTCAAGAATAGAGGGCAAATCCTGGGTACGGCTATCGTGCACTTCATCGATCAGCAAATCGGCATAGCCGAGAATCACCGCCAACGGATTCTTGATGTCATGCGTCAGCATCGCAAGAAAGTCGGCCCGCTGTCGTGCCATCGCCAGTTCAGTCCGTTTCCGTTCTAACGCATACCGTAGTGCACGTTCCAATAAGATCGTGTTCGCATGTCCCTTCACCAGATAGTCAATCGCGCCACTTTGTGTTGCTTCGACATCAACCGAATGGTCTTCCTGGCCAGTGAGAAAAATCACCGGTATTTTGCAGCCACTTACTATGGCCTCGCGCAGTAATTCTAAACCGGTCGAGCCACCGAGGTCATAGTCAAGTAAGCAGACGTCATGCTGGTTATTCGTCAATGCTGCCAGGCCAGCTTCGTAGGTCTTCACCCAATCGAGCACAAACGTCGGGGCCTCAATCGTTCGCAATCTGTTTCGAGTAATGAGGTAATCGTCTTCATCATCCTCGATGAGCAACACGTTGACCCTCTCAGTTACCATCCGTATTCCTTTCTGTGTCTGATCCCTACACGAACGAGAATAACGTAGCTGCGTTGCTGTGTCGGGGGGCAAATCTGGGCTTCCCCTTGCTTACTACTACTGTCTCACTGGGAGTTTTATGATGAATGTGGCTCCTTGTCCGAGAACACTTGTCGCCGTAATCGTCCCTCTGTGTCGCTCGACGATCTTGCGGCAGATCGCCAGCCCCATCCCTGAGCCTTCATATTGCTGACGTGTATGCAAACGTTGGAAGGGTGCAAAGATCCGACTGAGATACTTGACGTCGAATCCGATGCCGTTGTCCTCCACGCGAATCTCACACTTGTCCCTATCGCTGAGGATGGTTCCCGAAATGTTCACTACCGGGGCTTCGCCAGCACGGTGGAATTTCAACGCATTGCCAATCAGGTTCTGTAACAGTTGACGCATTTGCAATGGATCTGCCTCAATCGTGGGCAACACCCCGACGTGCACCTGGCCTCCACTATGGGCAACTCGCACTTCGAGATCGGTAACGACATCATGGGCAACTTGGGTGAGATCGATCGGCACCATCGGCCGCGCTTTGGTGGTCACCTGAGAGAGGGTCAGGAGATCATTGATCAGCGTACGCATCCGGTCTGCCGCCCCCAAGAGCCGTTGCAGATAATCTCGCCCTTCTTCAGACAACTCTCTGCTGTGCTCGCTGCGCAGCTGTTCACCAAATGCCTGAATCTTGCGGAGCGGTTCCTGCAAGTCATGCGACGCCACAGACGCAAACTGCTGTAACTCTCTGTTACTCTCTAGCATTTTTTTGGCGACTGCGGCCTTTTCCGCTTCAACCTGCTTCCGTGCAGTAATATCACTCATTAAGCCGACCATGCGAACAGCATAGCCAGTCTCATCCCACACCGCTTGCCCACGGATAAGCACCCAACGGTACGACTCATCACGACAGCGTAATCGACACTCGACCGAGTAGAAGGTGATCTTCTTACTGAAATGATCACGAATTTCTTGCATCACACGTTCGCTCTCATCGGGATGCACTCGTGCCATCCAGAAGTCGAATCGATCCGGTATCTCCTGATCCACGAAACCTAGGATTTCCTTGAACCGCGGCGAACAAAAGAGGTCATTGCTCTGCACCTTCCAGTCCCAAATACCTTCATTCGCTCCTTGTAACGCAAGCTGCCAACGTTCCTCACTCCGACGAAGGGCTTCTTCTGCCTCTTTGTTCGCGGTAATATTCTCCGCGGTACCAACGTACCCTATCCGTACACCATCCTCACCATTCATTGGTTTAGAATGCACGCGCACCCATCGTGTCGCGTTTGTGGAAGTCACGATACGAAACTCACTACAGAATTCTTGCCCCTCGCGTGCAGCAAACTCCCATGCCGCATGAACAGTGGGACGATCCTTGGGGTGAATGGCACGACTCCACCCACTCCCCTGACTTTCTGCTAGCGTGAGTCCATAGATTTCTTGCCACCGCGGGTTGGTATACACGTAGAGCCCTGCGGCATTGGTCTGAAAGATACCAATAGGAGACGCCGTGCTGAGTGAACGGAACCATTCTTCTCGCTGCCGAACAACTTGTTCTCGTCTCTGGAGTGCAGTCACATCTTCATGCGCCACCACTGCCCAGGTGGCTCCGTCGTGCTCAAAACCAGAGACTCGGAGGGTAAACCATCGCTCTTGCGCAGAGCCATGACAGGCATAGGTCAGGGTAAATTCTTTTTGCTGTCGTGCCAGCACTTGACGAATCCCCAGAGCAACAGCACCTGCTTCGACAACTCCATCTTCAGCTGCTCTCGTACACACGGCAAGGTAATTAACACCGACACCGCAAGCGCTTTCGTCGCCGTGGTTCTCCCGGGCAAACCGACGCCAGGCCGCATTGGCAGCGACAATGGCTCCCGTGCTATCAAGCACAACGATGTGAGCCACTAATGCATCAATCGTTGCACTGAGAAAATGTCCGATCCGACGAAACCCTTCTTGCTGTTGGTGAGATTTCGCACACTCCGGACATTCAGTGTGGAGCTGTTGTAGGCCAACAGCAGTGGCGTTGTCTGTTTCCCAAAACAACACCCTTCTTGAGGCACTAGGGTCTCGTGCCGTCACCTTGCTTGGCTCGCCAGACATCTGCACCTTCTCGCGCGCGCTCGCTACTCCCATATATCCCCCACATCCATATTTCCGTCAAAAAACTGACATTTCGGCAGAATTTTAACGCTCCACCACCCACGAAAGCGCTACTGAGGCCACGGAGTGTATGCAAAAGCTCAAGAAATCCGGGCCCAAAGTATCGCGCTGGCCGTTCCTGCTCTTCTTACCTCACGCACTTCATAATGTTAGCAAGAATGAGACCGCGGGGACCTCCAGACCAAAGGAGAAGGATCATACTGAGCGGGCGAGACGAAAACCAATAAGGTTGAAACGGAAGTCCGGTCCTTCACGAAATCGATACGCAACACGGCAAAATTGTGGGAAGAGAAGCCACGCCCCGCCACGAAGAACACGCGTGGTTCCGTGCAAGGGGCCCGTCGGATTGGTCAACGGTGAAGTCGCGTAGTATTTCGCATCGTACCAATCAGCGACCCATTCCCACACGTTCCCAGCAACATCGTAGAGTCCGTACGCATTTGGGGCGTATGATCCGATAGGAGTCGTTCCGCCACGGTTATCATAGTTCGCTCGACTGGGATCGATCTCATCACCCCACGGATACAACCTGCCATCCAGGCCGCCACGGGCTGCATATTCCCACTCGGCTTCTGTCGCCAAGCGACCACCGGCCCAGGCACAGTACGCCTGGGCATCGTGCCAACTCACGAGGACCACAGGATGTTGCGCGCGTCCAGACGGCCATGTCCGTCGTTGCACATCCCAGTTATCGTCGGTGGCTCGTGGATCATCGATATACGGAACCCGGTGACCAGTCTCCTTCACGAACTGTTCGTATTGGGTATTAGTAACAGGATGTTTACCGATCCAGAAACTATCGACTGCAACTCGGTGCACTGGTCGTTCTTGGGGAAACCCGATGTTACTCCCCATGAGAAACGCGCCGGTCGGAATCTGTACCAGTAGGGAGCCATCCTTGTCGTTGGCCATCTCTGGAAGCGAGGACACAGGTAGGGATCCTCATCCGTCAGGACGACGCTGGCGCCTGCTGTTGCGCGAGTTTCACGGCTTTGCTGACCAACTCCCACAGACGGGTTCCGCGTTCCGGTGCTAGCGAGCGTAGCGCCTTATCGAGGAGCGTCGCACTTTCAGTGATCTCAGCGTCAGTGACCGCGGTTCCTTTTTGTCCTAAGGTCATAAAGCGCTGACGTTCCTCAGTGGACAAGGCCGTAAAAGCCTCAGCATAAATGGCATCCATCTCGCGTTGCTCTTCCATCGGCAAGAGTTTCTTCCCTTGCTGTGACAGCGCCATTCCCTGACGCGCTGCCGGAAGGCCTTCTTGCTGCAACACATCAGTCGCAGAGTCAGAGGAAAAATAGAAGACGCGCGAGACGATCACCGCAAGTACCGCAAGAGCTAAAAGCCCAATCACCACCCAGGTGCCACTCTTCTGTGTTGAAGGACTATGTGTTGTTGCCATCCCTGTTCCATAAAAGACTTTTCCCAGTGCCACAAGTGTAGGAAAGCACCCAGTGGGCAACCGTGCTCTTGAGAGCAGATGGCACTCTGGCATATACAGAGGACAATCACTGTAGTGAACTAAAGGAGGATCGTATGGCAGCAAAAAGCATGGAAGCCGCGCTACAAGAAGTGCTCGATCGTGAAGAAATTCGCACCCTGCCCGTGCGCTATTGCCACACCGTATGGCAAAAAGATCTGGACGGATATGTGAACCTGTTTACCAAAGACGGCTCGATATCGACGAACGACAAGAGCCTGCCAGACGCGCAAGGACATGAGGCCTTACGCAAAATGATTGGTACTGGCTTGGATGCGATGAGACCGCGTCCGTTCATTCATAATCATGTGGTTGAATTACTCGGCGCGGATCGTGCCAAAGGCACCTGCTACCTTGAGGTGAAATTGATTCGTGACGGCAAAAAGCATGCAGTATCGGGCTGGTACAATGACGAATACGCCAAAGAGAATGGTGAGTGGAAGTTCAAATCGCGCAAGATCGTCGTCGACTCATCTGAGCCGGTGTAAGGCAAATTCGTCATCGGGTCATCGCACCATTGAAAGAATGAAGCGCAGGTTGCCTCAATGGCTCGATGATCCGATGATGTGATTCCGATCACGTTCAATACAACACCTTCTCGGCTTTAAGCTTGGTAATCTGTTGCATCGAATACCCGAGGATGTCGCCCATCACTTGATCGGTATCTTGGCCAAGCACAGGAGCCGGGCTCCGCACACCATTCGGGGCATTGGTCAACAACCAAGGCATGCCCATGTGAGTGCGCACGCCAACTTCTGAATGTCTCAGGCGGGTAAAAAATCCGCGCGCATTGAGATGGCCATCTTCTACGAGATCCTTACCGTTCATCGAAGGAAAGGCCGCTACGCCGACGGACTGCAAACTCCGAGTGACTTCCCACTTGTCTCGTGTTGCCGTCCACCCGGCAAGGATTTGATCTAACGTGTCTTCGTTTGCTTTTCGTGCCACGGCGGTATGAAAGCGGACATCATTGGCAAGCTGCGGTTGTCCAATCGCCCGACAAAGGGCGTGCCACTCACTTTCTGTTCCGCACGCAATCGTTACCCATTCATCGTCCCCTACACAGCGATAGCAGTTATGCGGCGACATCCAGGGATCGCGATTACCTCGTCGTGGGGGTTGCGTAGCATTCATGGCGTACGCCATCCACCCCTCGGGGATGAGTGACGCAACCGACTCCCATAGCGAAACATCGATGTGTTGTCCCTGCCCTGTCCTCTTGCGGGCAGCGAGAGCCGCACAGATGCCTACCGCCGCATGAATACCGGACGTTGGGTCTCCATACGCCATCCCGACTTCCTGGGGTGGTTCGTTTTCTGCATACCCTGTTAGCGATGATAAACCCGCCACTGGTGGAATGGCCGGACCATACGCCATGTAGTTACGATTCGGTCCGGTTTGCCCGTAGCCAGAAATCGACGCCA
This sequence comes from Deltaproteobacteria bacterium, assembly GCA_016874775.1. NCBI lineage: Bacteria > Pseudomonadati > Myxococcota > Myxococcia > Deltaproteobacteria bacterium. Next base: position 22,820 of record VGTJ01000035.1, on the reverse strand, counting down.
TGATGATGTCAGGCTTAATTTTCTTGAGTTCTTCGTAGCCTAATCCAAGCCCATCCATGACACCGGTAGCAAAATTCTGCAGGACAACATCACTTTTTGCGATCAACTCTTTAACGATGTCGAGACCTTTCTCCGTACTCAAATTCAGCGACAGACTTTTCTTTCCTTGGCCCCACTGGTTGAACAGGGCGCACCGATTCACTCCTGGTTCCATACCTTTCGGATAATAGGCAAGACGACGGGCGAGGTCGACGTGAGCAAGCGACTCGATCTTGATCACTTCTGCACCAAGATGCGCGAGCTGCATCGCACAGAACGGACCGGCCCATACCCAGGAAAAATCAGCGACGCGAACGCCTTCTAGCGGACGCTGAGGGGTTCGGAGTTCAGAGTTGGAAGGTGGGGATTGGGGGCGAGACACTTGAAACGTGGGGCGTGACACTTCTTCGTTATGTTCCCCGAGGAGTGGTGCTGGTCGTCGGATTTTCCACCACGGTTCATGCAATTTATACGGTGCCCCAAGCTGTGTCAGTTTTCCCGCCCGACTATGAGTGACATCGACGAAGAAGTTTCGCGAATGCAGGTGCTCTTGTCTGGCAAGTTGTGCCATCGAAAAGACTGGCGCAAAACAGATGCGTTTGGCCTGTGCCTCATGAAACAACTCCTCAACCTTCCAGCCCGCCGTCCATTCGCTGAGGTATTGGTTCAATACGTCTTCATTGGCATTCCGGTTCGCCAATCCCTGGAAAATGTCCCAAGTCGTCCACTCCGGCTTCCCCATCAACTCGACAATCCGCTGCCATTGGTCTTCTTCTCCGACCATGAGAAACATGAGTCCGTCCTTGCACGGAAAGATTCCCCACGGCGACAAGACCCGTTTCCCCAAACGCGAGGCAATCCGCTCTTGATAGGTGTAGTTCGGCGCACTCACATCGACAAACGAGGTAATGTAGGCCGTAGTAGAAAAGTCGATATGTTCGCCTTGGCCGGTTTGCAGCATCCGGTAATATGCCGCAAGTGTCACCGTCGCTGCGGCAACCCCACCCTGAAAATCGGCTTGATGTCCAGCAGCTTTTAGCGGTGGTAAATCTGGGCGCAATGACCCGCCTGGACTCACCCATGCCCACCCACCACCGTGCGTCACTGTCAGCTCATAGGCAGTATAATCTTTATGCGGCCCACTGAGTCCAAAGGGTGTAATCGAACACATCACCAAGCGCGGATTGATCTCACGGAATGTGTTGTAGTCAAGACCAAGAGCTGCCATCTGAGCAGGGGGATAGTTGTGGACAAGAATGTCCGCCCAGGCAACAAGGCGTTGCAGAGCGTCTTTCTCTCGACTGAGGTCATATGAACACCCACGCTTATTCGTATTCATATGCAGAAATAGCCCACTTTGTTCAGGATCAACCACGTCTTTCGGGAAAGGACCGCGTTGTCGAGACAGATCACCGGTGGGTTCTTCGACTTTGATCACGTCGGCACCAAGATCAGCCATGATCTTGGTTGCATAGGCTGCCGACACCATATTCCCCAGTTCTAGGACTTTTACGTCTTCTAGCCCTTGCATAGACATGTCCCCTCCAAAATACACCTTGTCGTCCTTGGGCTATACAGAACTCTGCGGCTTACTGCAACTTCGTCTCAAGATTTCTCAAACTCGGCATCAGATAGCGGGCAAATTTCTCCATGTTCTTCATCGTCGCTGTATGTGGAAGTCCCAAACCGAACGCACACGTCATATGGGCAAAGCGTAATTGCTTCCAACACGCTGTGATTTTCTCTAGGCAGAAATCGACGTCACCAACGACCGCCGAATGTTCCTGATAGGCATCAAAATTGAACTGCTGCAGTGGAATACTCGGACCTTGCGTTGAAGACGCGCGCTGCTGGTAGATCGTGCCGCCAGTGCTCACCGCCTTCGCCAGCCAGGTCAACGCAGGTTCCAGTTCGCGCTTAATGTCAGCTTGCGGTTTATCGGAGATGAAAATCGGAAAATGGACATAGGACTCGCCGTCTGCGGGCGTACGTCCAGCTTTGAGAAGAGCCTGATCGAAGTGGGTACGCAAACGGCCAAGTTGCGCAAAGGAAGCAGTCGTCGTCGCTCCCATCCAGCGGTAGCCCTGCCGTGCGACCCATTCTAACGTTTGTGGACTGACTCCAGCGACCCATATGGGCGGATGAGGTTTTTGCAGCGGTGTCGGACGAACGACCGTTCCCTCGGGCACGATGTGGTATTTGCCGTGATAACCGAAGGGGCCTCCTGTCCAAGCACGCTGCAGAATTTCAACTCCTTCAAGTAACATCGCCCGACTTTCTTCCTGTGCAACCCTGAATCCTTTGAACTCATCTTGACGATACCCACTCCCGATTCCCAATTCTAACCGTCCGTTGCTGACAATATCGACTGTGGCCACATCCTCAGCTAGCCGTAGCGGATGGTACAGCGGCACGACCGCGACGGCGGTTCCCAAGTGAATACGTTTGGTAACGCCAGCCACATAGCCAATAAAGGAAAAGACTGACGGGTTAATACCGTGGGTAGCGAAGTGATGCTCCGTGAACCAGACACAGTCAAACCCCAACTCTTCAGCGTAGCGGACCTGCTCGATCGCTTCCCGATACACCTGCGTGTAGGTCGTGCCAGTTGTCCACGGGATCGGAGTAACGAGGCTCATTTTCATCAATGCTCCCTTTCTCGGTGCTTTTGCATATCGCAGAAGGTGCCGTCAGGGAAAGAGCGACAGTACCCAAAGAGTCTGTCGCGCACGTCATACACACGAGCCTGATGATCAGTCGGGCCGTTGTGCGCACAGCGCCCGCTACGCCGAGCAGCAATGTAATATGTGCCTCGGGCTTCCATTCTGCTGCGCAGAGCGGTATGTGAGTGTCATTCATTCATGTCTGCTGAAGTAAGGAGGAACGAGCTATGAGTGTTATGGTGATATTAGAACTGCAGGTCAAACCGGAAGCCGTCGATCAGGTCAAGGCAGGTTTCAAGTCCATCCTACCCGATACTCGTACGTATGCTGGATGCTTAGGCGTAGAGGTCACAAGCAACCAAGACGACAAAGGGAATCTCATGTTAGTTGAGCGCTGGGAATCGCGCGAACACTATCAAAAATATCTGAAATGGCGTGAAGACACAGGAGCATTGGCCGCCCTCGGCTCCAGCCTCGCGGCGCCGCCGAAGATTCGCTATTTCGATCATGTTGGTGCGTAGGTGCGCACGGGAGGCCAGGGAATTTCTTTCCTGACCTCCGTCGTCGCACGAAAAAGGAGGACCTATGCAGGCACTCGATAACATTCGCATTCTTGATCTCACTCAATTTGAAGCTGGCCCCTCGTGTACGGAGTTGCTCGCGTTTCTTGGAGCGAACGTCATTAAGTTGGAATCGCCGAGAGGCGGAGATCAAGGCCGTACGTTGCTGAGTGAAGACCCACAGCGGGACTCCTATTATTTCCTGCTTCTCAATGCCAACAAACGGAGCATCACGCTAAACCTCAAGAGCGAAAAGGGTAAACGCATTTTTCTCGAACTGATTCAGCACGTCGACATCGTCATGGAAAATTTTGCTCCTGGCGTGATGAAAGAACTGGGCTTGGATTACAACGTGCTCAAAGCAGCCAATCCTCGTATCATCTACGGCACGGTCAAAGGGTTTGGCACCTACGGTCCGTACAGTGCATATAAGAGTTTCGATCCTATCGCCCAGGCGACAAGTGGTGCCTTTAGTGTAAACGGTTTTCCTGATGAACCTCCAATCCGTCCTGCCACAACAGTTGGTGATACTGGAACTGGGGTACACTGCGCAGTCGGATTACTGGCGGCGCTGTGGCAACGCGAGCGAACCGGCGAAGGGCAACATGTCGAAGTGTCGATGCAAGATGCCATGGTCAACTTCACCCGTGTAGCGCTAATGGGCCATCAACTCACCCATCAACCAGTGCAACGACGCGGGAATACCGTTGCACAACTGGTACCAGCTGGAATGTATCCGTGCCATCCAGGTGGGCTGAACGATTATATCTATCTGTTAGCTACCTCTCGCGAGATGTGGGAGACCCTCCTGACTGTTATTGGCCGCGCCGATCTGATTGGTGATCCGCGGTACACAGAGATTCCTGAGCGCAATACGCGTGCAGAGGAGGTCTATGCGCTCATCCGTGAGTGGACACAACAGCACGGTAAGTTTGAAGTTATGGAAATCTTGGGGAAAGCAGATATTCCGTGTGGGGCAGTGTTCGACTCCAGTGACGTTATGTCTGATCCGCATCTCAAAGCGCGCGGAATGATCACGACGATTACTCATCCGACCCGTGGCGAGATGACGATGCCTGGCTGCGCGGTGCAACTCTCGGCTTCACCGCGTGAAGTGCGCCCTGCTCCGCTGTTAGGCGAACATAACCAAGATATCTACCGCGAGGTGCTAGGATTGAGCCCTGGGCAGTTAGCGGAATTGAAAGCTGAAGGAGTGATTTAGAGAACTCGTGTCTCTTATGCCTCATGGCAGCAAACACCACATCGACACCACCACCATCTCCGTTACCTCTTCCTGAACTGATCGGGCGCGTCGCGGTGCTCGGTGGCTCAGCAAGTGATAAGAGCACTCTCGTCGTCGGGCTAGCTCATCGTCAAACTCGACAGCAAGGTATTGTCCTCTGCCTCGACGCCCGCCATCATCAACAAGTCGAATTGCAATTGCGCCTGCTCCTACGTCAGCAAACGCACTATCGTTATGTACGTGTTTCTCGTGAAGTGCCCGAAGAAGTAGCGCGTGACGTGTTGAGTGTCGTGGGCAATAGCCTTTCTCAACACACCCTCCTTCCTCCGCTCTTGCTGTGTGATTGTCTTGCCGAGTCTCTCGATTGGGAACGGACGATACAGTTTCTCCTCAAAGCCAACGCCACGATTGTCGAGGTCTTAACGACACCTACCGCTCTCACTTTCGGTCGCTATGATACCGTACTGCTCTTGCCAGAGTCTGAGCATGCAGCCGAGACTCTCAGCCGAGCCGTCGGTCGGAAAGTCAGCGGAACAGATATTACACAGCTCAAATCAGGTGAAGGTTGGCTTGTACACCTGACGCAGGTGTATCGCGTACGGCTGCCGCATATTGAAGACTACAAAGGCCACACGTGATCTCCCCATCCGGCCTCCGGATGCCTGCCCCCAACAGGCTCGACGGGAAGAACCGATCTTTCGTCATTTTCACGCCAGCGAGAATCCACGTCCTTGCAGCAACGGAGAGTTAAGGATGAGCTCTCGGCCCTCTATTGCGAACGACTGACCTGTGTTGCATTCGCCTCTTGATGATCGCGCGCGAGGTCGCCGACTAAATTCAACAAGGTCTGTTTGACATAGAAAAACAACTCTTCACGCCCTACCATGACCATCATGCCACCGTCCCACGTAGCGACCAGCAACGGCCGTTCTTCAATCTCAGTTTTCTCCTGCGCAATGGCGGGTTGTCCACCGGTCAACAGTTTCGCTCCTTGTTTCACTTGTAGTGTGATGTAGAAACTAATCGGCCCAGTGCCGTCATCATTGGCAAAGACTGAGCTGAGCCGCACATAGACGATCGGCACTCGCCCTGGTTCGTGTCCACCAAGTACTGTGAATCCGTTCTTCCGCAGTGCCTCTGTAGCCGTTCCTTCAAGCTGCTCTTTACGTAGGCCGGTCTTCTGCATTGTTGGACTGAGGTCCTCCGCAACAACGCGTACAGCTTTGAGCCCAACAAGACTGCGGACTGCCGAAGTTGGCGCGGTCGTGTCGGCCAGGCACCTCTCAGCAAAGAAGACAGCAAAAAAACTGAAAAGACTAAGAACAAAGAGTTTGTTGTACATGTGTAATCCTGGGTTTCTCATTCTGTTGTCATCGGACTCTTGAGTCATGCCTTTAAGGGTTCACTTCATTGACAACGCGGTCGCACACAGAGTAATCCATTCGCATCGCACACAAGGAGGACAACGTATGCGGGTGGTTATTCTCGGCGCAGGGGGAGTAGGGTCAGTCATTGCAGCCTATATGGCACGAGCAGGATATGACGTGGTCATGATCGCACGTCCGGGTCATGTCGCGGCCGTACAGCGTTCTGGACTTCAGCTGCGCGGACTCGACGATTTTCAGGTCCAAGTACCAGCGTTGACAGACGCAGCAACTCTCTATGAAGCGGACATCCTGCTTATTCTCGTAAAGACGAAAGATATGGAACGTTCACTTGCTGGGGTCACGCATATGCGTGTTGGTGGCGTGGCCTCACTACAAAATGGCGTGGTGAAGAATGAGCAGATCGCACGGGTGTTTGGTCAAGAAAAAGTGATCGGCTCTACCACCATGATCGGGGCCACGCTCGTACGCGATGGTGAGGTTGAGTACACGTTGGATGGGGTCACCTTCTTTGGTGACCCCGGCACTCAGCAAGCTGAGCGGGTCAAGTTCATTGTCGATGCCTTTGTTCGCTCCGGCCTCAAAGCCGCTGCTGCCAAGGATATCGTTTCCGTCGAGTGGACCAAACAAGCATTCCAGAACCCGTTCGCTCCATTGACTGCGATCACACGTCTTCCAGTCCACTTAGTTTGGTCAAGTCCTCAGCTCGCAGCCATATCAGTCCACATGTTTCGCGAGGTCGCAGCCGTCGCCCGTGCCAAAGGCGTTGCATTATCTGAACATCCCGCGTGGAGTTTATTCGATATGAAACTGATGCGTGACGCGCCGTTTGACGATGCGGTGCGGAAACTGGTCGAAGTCGGTCGACAAGTGACAGCAAGCGGACGAACGCACATCATTCCCTCGATGTTACAAGATGTTCTTGCTGGCAAACAAACAGAGATCGAGGAGACTGTTGGTTATGTGTACAAAGAAGGCACCCGCTTAGGGATTCCAGTGTCGTACACAGAAGTGGCGTACCGCACGGTGAAAGCAATTGAAGAGAATTATCCGGGGCGAGTGAGCTAAATCAAAGCACGCGAGATTGGTACACTTTGGGGGTTCCATCAGAGAGACCGTAGCGTGCGCCATGCGCACGCTACCCCAACTGGAAAATCCCCCGCGCGTCGCGCTGCCCCCTTTGGTAAAGGGGGCTCTAGGTTCCCTCCTTTGGCAAAGGGGGGACAGGGAGGATTTCACAGTAAGTGTCAAAGTGGGCGAAGGTCCGGTGTTTTGATTCAGCTGAGGCCCCCGTATACAAAGCGAAAATATGCTGCTCTTGCAATTCATATTCTTGCTCTTCCTGCTCGTCGCCCAGAACGATGATGTTCTTGCAGAAGAAGCACCTCCCGACATGCTCCTCATTCCCGCGGGTACATTTCTCATGGGTGCGACTTCTGAAGAACAACAGGCCGTGCTTGCCTTTGGCTGGCGTGGCCCCATGCACAACCGTATCCAGTTTTTAGCCGAACACTCGGGGCCACGACATACGGTCGATCTTGATACGTTTTATATCGACAAACACGAAGTGACAAATCAGGCATATCGCGCCTTTGTGGAGGCAACGGCTCGTCGACCTCCAACCTTCTGGAATGATCCCCGCCAGCTTACTGACTCAACCCAACCTGTCGTTGGTGTGTCCTGGTATGACGCCCAGGCATTTTGTACCTGGCGAGGCAAGCGTTTGCCAACCGAAGCTGAGTGGGAGAAGGCTGCCCGTGGAACAGATGGGCGTAGCTATCCGTGGGGTAATGATTGGGACGCCACGCGGCTCCATACCGCTGATACAATCGCAGGAAAGTCCCTCGCTGATTTTGAATCCTGGACCAGATGGCAGCGAACGATCAGTGCTGGACTCGATGCCGCACGCCCGGCAGCTGTGGGATCGTATCCTCTCGGTGCCAGTCCATACGGAGTACTCGATATGGCTGGCAATGTGTGGGAATGGGTGGCGGATTGGTATGAGCCCGATTACTACGCTTCATCACCGGCACGAAATCCTACCGGCCCAGCAACCGGTACGACGAAAGTGATTCGTGGAGGGGGTTGGGATGTACCGCAGACAGTCCCGACCACCTGGTTACGTGAGCAATTCATCCCGCCGACGTTTGCGGGAAGTCCGGTGACTGGCTTTCGCTGCGCAGCAACAACACCACCAGGGTGGCGTACTGCGCAGCGATAAGAACGCATATCGGTGCCCGCTTACTTAATCGCCACTGGATTCACCGGAGAGCCCACAGCTCCAGAGAAGCGCAACGGTTGGGCAGCCAGCAGAAATGTGTACGCGCCATCCTGGGCACAATCGTGGCTGAGCACCTCTAAATCCCAAATCTCGCCCAACATCATTCCCATGTCACGGATGGTGAGCAGATGAAACACCAGCGCATCCTCTAGCTCTGAACGGAACACTTCTACAGCGATATTATCACTCGCGACTGCCGCGGCTTGCTTATTATGCAACCATTCAGCGCAACGCCAACTTAGACCAGGTGAGTTGACAGCCCATTCTTCGCCATTCCGAGTTTCGAGAAAATTGACACGCCACCCCGTTCGTACGACGACCACATCGCCCGGATCGACGGTCACACCTTCTGCTTTCGCCACCTCTTCAAGATCTTCTGGCGAGATAACCGTGTTGCCCGGCAGGTATTTCATGCGGCGGTGATGCGCCACATCTAACAACACCCCACGTGTAGTGATCAATCCTTGCCCGGCCACTTGATCGATGCTGTCTTTCGTCGCGCCGAAACTGTTCACCGCTGATGCCGGATAGCCGTTGTAGAGCTGGCCATCATAGTAAACGTGGGACAACGCATCCCACTGCGTGCTCCCTTGCAAAGGCATGATGATGTAATCGTCATTAAAGCGCATCGGTCCTTTCCAGAACTCACGAATTTGCGCTTCGGTACTTCCCCCCCACCCTTCGAGTGCACGCGCAGCATTTTCGTCACCACCATCTACCGACATGATGTGAATCGGATTGCGGCGGAAGCCGTGCGCACCTTGTGGTCCATATGCATCAATTGGGATACTGAGTGGAATCGTGCGCCCCTTGCGCACCAATTTTGCAGCCCGGGTCACAACTTCCGGTGTAATGTAATTCAATGTACCTAACTGGTCGTTCGGTCCCCATTTCCCCCAGTTACGTACTCGCTTTGCTACCTCTCGCCAATGTTCTGCCATTGTATGTTCCTCCCTGTATCATTGGGGGTTCTCGCACAGTTACTACCTTCGCGTGTCACTGAGCGCAGTACGCATTGCTGCATAGGACGGGAATCCCAAAGTTGCTTCGATTTCTTCTCGCCAGACACGATCGAATTCCAGACTTTCCTCGCGCGGTAGTTCTCGAGCGTGGTCTCCAACGTTACCAGTGCGCACCTTGGACGAGTCACCCCCAGGCGGTAACCCACAGATCGCATCGCGTTTTGCTCGAATCAGATGATCATCGAAATGCCGTTGGTTCGCCTGCATAAACGGAAGCGAGGATTGATGAATGACGATAGTTCTCAGGTCATCATCTAACGGACACCCAATAAATGTCGCAATACGTTCTACAGTGGCTGACAAGTCCGCTTGCATGTCTTCATAGCACAAGAACAGCACGTTTGGGTCATGACGATGTGGCCACCACGAGCGGACATGCGCCCAGTAGGCCATCGGACTTTTAGGTTGGAGAAACTGTTCGCGAGCGAAGGTCGTCAAGGGAATCGCTCCCGTCTCGAACCACCACCCTGCCATGAAGTGATACATAGAGACGACAACATCTTTGGGGTCGCGAATAACATAGATGTAACGAGCGCCTTTCGGTACCAAGTCCCAACTCAAATGGCTCTTGAACGCACGCGGCTGTCCTTTTTGCGGTTGGTTGAGATCCATCCCCAGATCGTGGGCCATCTCGATCCATGGAATCACCGAGGTAATCTCATCGAAATCCATATCACCACGTGTGCGCAACCCGTAAACAATCTGTTGGACCCACGTCGTTCCAGACTTCGCATACGGAGTGATGATCACGTCGGTAGGCTGAGGCTGAAAAGCGAGCGCGTATCGCATTCCTTCCTTCGTCATCATTCGTGTTTGACGGGTACGGACTTCCGCAAGCGTAGTTGGGCGAGTGAGTCGAGTGGACACGGCATAGACTCCCGAAAAATAGGGGCTGGGGACTAAATCGGACCCGAGAACATTCGTACACTTTACGTTGCGGCCTTTCGCGCATGTCATGCTGAGCCCTTCGACAAGCTCAGGAGAAACCACGCGAAGAATCTCTCGGAGAGACCCTTCGTTACACTCAGGGTGACAGGCTGAGTGCACCAATCTTTCGTGGACCGATTTAGAAGCGAGGGATAGGGTTCTCCCTCATAAACCCCTGGCCTCCGCCCCTAGAACCAAAAACAAATCATTGCAATCCCAAAACATACGTAGCTACATCTGTCACCGCCTGTGCATCAAGGATAGAAGGATAGAGCTTGGGCATCTTCTCTGACGGACTTTCGATCCACTTAACGGTACCGGCAAAGTCGAGTTTTTTGCTCACGCCTTTCAATACCGGGCCTGAGCCCCCTTCTCCGCTGCTTCCATGACAGGCTGCGCAGTTTTTGCCGTACAAATCCTTGCCTCGCCCGGCGTTCGGTGCAGTCAAGGCTGCCGTCGTTGTCGGCTGTGTTGGTGATGCAGCGGCCTGCGGTGCTGGAGCAATTGATTTGGCATGCTCTGGCAGCGCATAGATGACCACTGAGGGTTTTCCACTCTCGCCAAATGACATGCGCGACACATTGCCTGAAGTAATGGCGATGTACTGCGTGCCGCCAAGTGCATAGGTAATGATCCCACCGGCAACGCCGCCGCCAGTAGCAATCTTAAGCAACACTTTGCCAGTCTTTGAATCGAAGGCAAAGAAATCGCCACCGAGATCACCAGCGAAGGTCACCCCACCGGCAGTCGGCGTGATAGCAGAAACAACGGGCGCGTCCGTATGGTACTTCCATTGCACTGCCCCAGTATCCTGATGGACAGCAGTCACCCAGCCGGTCTTGGCCGCATCCCATTCCCACGTTCCACCAAGAAAGAACTTTCCGGGTTGAAACTCAACTTCATCAGACTTGATAGTTGCACACCAATCGACTGCACCTACAACAATCTGTTTGTTTACTGGATCGTACGCAGGTCCGTTCCATTCGACACCACCTGCTGGTCCAGGGCAGCTATAAACGCCTTTCGCGTTCGGTGCTTTTTCGGGGATCTTTACGGTTGTCACCTGGGTCTTGAATATCTGTTTCTTGGTTTCGCGGTCGACGCTGTAGAGGTACCCGTCTTTACTGCCGATGGCAACCATCGGGCGCCCTTTACTATTCCAGAACAACATCGGCGCTGCTGCAAGGTCGAGATCGAGCCCGTCATTCGCCAGCATCTGAAACCACCATTTGAGCGCACCAGTACGGGCATCGAGGACTACCATACTGTCGGTAAAAAGGTTGGCTCCAGAGCGATAACTCGGCACGAAGTCAGGCGCTGGATTACCGACTGGTACAAAAACCTCACCACTTGACATATCGAGCGTGTAAGTGGTCCAGCTCCCACCACCCCCGTAGCGTGCGGTGTCCCGGTCCGTCCACGTCTCGGCCCCAACCTCCCTGCCGCGTGGGATCGTGTAGAAACGCCACACCTCACGACCAGTCTCCTGCTCGTACGCCATGATACGACCACGAATCCCCCAGTCGCTTCCGGCTGAGCCAGAGATGATCAGCCCTTGCCAGACTGCCGGAACAGAGCTGAAGAACTCCCCTTGCCCAGGGTCACCGACTTGCTGCTGCCAGATCGTTTTGCCAGTAGCCGCATCAATTGCCAGCATGCGAGCATCGGGCGTACCACGAAACAGTTTGCCATTCGCGTAGGCCACGCCACGATTGACCTGGAAGATATCTTCTTGTTCAGACTTATAGACATGACGCCAGCGCAGGGTACAGTTTGTCGCATCAACCGCTAAGGTGTCATGCGCATTGGTCATATATAGGGTCCCGTTGATCTGTAAGAGACCAGCCTGGAATGTTCCCGAATCATCAACCTTTAGGCGACACACTTCTTTTAGTGACGCAACGTTCTGCACATTGATTTGATCGAGCGACGAGTAACGCTGGCCATTGACCGTGCCGTTATACGTCATCCAGTTCGTGTCAGTTGGACCATCAGCAGCCTGTATGCGAGCTGAAGACAGTAGCGTGGCAGTTATCGTCAATACGGTTAACGTGCAGAGCAATAGCGTTCCTTTTCCCTTCATAGCTCCTTCCTCGTGTTGATAATTTTCCTCAAAAAAGTAGGGGCGAACACTCGCTCGCCCCTACCAGTGAAGTCACTGCGTACGAATACGTGAGCAGACTTACAGTGACATGAGTGCTTTTTACTTCACGACCAACCCTTCCATCTTCCCTGATTCCCGCCACTTGGCGAGCATGTCATAGAACTTCACCGCGCCGTCAGGATACTGGGCGAGGAATCCCTGTCCTTCATTTCTTCCTTCGCCGTTGTAGTAACCAGGAGTGCAGATGTCTTGGTACACGGTCATGAAGGTTGGGCTGGTCACCAACTTCACCCAGGCCTCTTCAGCCTCAGGAGTAGGTTCCATGCCCTTCGCTCCACGCTTGTCCACCTCAGCGACGAGATGGGCGATGTGGTTGGCTTGTCCGTTCAGCATGTAGGTAAAGTTCGGCGCCAGACCAGTTTGCGTCAATCCCATATGGAAAAGGTTCGGGAAACCACAGCTCAGGAGACCGTGGTAGGTCCGCATGCCCTTTGACCACGCATCGGAGAGCGTGACGCCATTGCGACCGTATACTTCACATTCAGAGCGTCGCGTGTAGGCGGTGCCAACTTCGAAGCCGGTCGCGTAGATGATGCAATCGACTGGATACTCAACGCCATCCACGACCACGGCGTTTTCAGTCACACGATCAACGCCTTTGCCTTTGGTATCGACCAGCTGCACATTGGGCTGATTAAAGCAGGGGAGATACTCATCGTTGAAGGTCGGGCGTTTGCACCACTGCCCGTACCAGGCCTTGAGATTTTCGGCGGTCTGTTGGTCTTGCACGACCTTAGAGACGCGCGCGCGCACCTCGTTCATCTTCTGGAAGTCAGCAATTTCTGACAACGCCGCGATCGCTTCGTTCGACAGATCTGAGGATTCTTTGCCTGACAACAGATTGGCCAACAGTTTAAACAGGCTCGTCCACTTGTCATTGACCAAATCTTCCTCGACCGGAAGGCCGGACAAGATCGAATTGAAGTTGGTGTTGCGATGGTCTTGCCAGCCGGGCTTGAGGGTTTTCACCCATTCTGGATCGGTCGGTGAGTTCCCACGTTCGTCCACAGAAGACGGAGTGCGTTGGAAGACATAGAGCTGCTTGGCATATTTCGCGACTCGGGGGACAGACTGAATCGCGGTTGCGCCAGTGCCGATAATGGCAACACGCTTGTCACCCAGCTTCGTCATACCACCAGTGGTATCACCACCAGTGTAGTTATAATCCCAACGACTGGTGTGGAAAGTGTGCCCTTTGAACTTCTCGATGCCAGGAATGGCGGGAAGTTTGGGCCGATTCAGCGGGCCACTCGACATGATGACAAAGCGAGCTTTGAAGACATCATTGCGGTCAGTGGTAATCGTCCAGCGTCCGGTCTCTTCGTTCCAACGCGCTTCTCTGATTTGCGTTTGGAAGCAGGCTTTATCATAGAGGTTGAAATGCTTGCCGATCCGTTTCGCATGTTCAAAGATCTCTGGTGCGAAGGAATACTTTTCCTTTGGCATGTAACCAGTCTCTTCGAGCAACGGCAGGTAGACGTAGGATTCGATATCGCATTGAGCGCCAGGATAACGGTTCCAATACCAGGTGCCGCCGAAATCTCCAGCTTTTTCGATAATACGAATCTTGGTGATTCCGACTTTCTGCAGGCGAGCAGCGGACAGCAAGCCGCCAAAGCCGCCACCAACAATCAAAACATCCAACTCTTCCTGCAGTGCAGGTCGCGTGAAGCCCGGCTCCACGTAGGGGTCTTCGTTGTAATGGGCGAACCGTCCAGTGATTTCCTGGTATTGGTTATTCGCATCAGAACGCAAACGTTTGTTACGTTCGTCAGTGTACTTCTTGCGTAGTTCGGCTGGGTCGAAGCCCAGCTCTGTCGGTGTTGGGACTCCCGTTGGTCTCGCTTGTGATACTGCAGCACACATCGTGTTATCCCTCCTTCTCGGGTCTAGGACACTTTCTTCATGGCAGCTCTCAATTGTTTGCCATGAGAAAATGTCTGCCCTGTGGTTCTATGGGGTAAAACTTTGCATAGTGAAAGAATTTTTACAAGAAGATGGAAATAAGGGGGGTGGTTCAATTTAGATTTGTGTTGTAGGGGAAGCCCTATGTAGGCGCCTTTTCCTGGGCGGCCACATAAGGCTTCCCCTACGAGAACACAGAGAGCAATTAGACTAAACCGCTACCGAAATAAGGCGATTTCTTGGAAAAATATCCCGCAGTCTGTGGTGGCGGGCACAGCCCGCCCTACGTGTCTTTGCCGGTTCTGGGTCGGGCAGGCTGTGCCTGCCACTATCGGCAGAACATCGACATCTCAGGGACCCCCTTTTTCGGAAATCACCTAAGCTATCAGCTTTCAGTTGTCAGCCAGACCGGGAACGGAGGAACGTATACAATTTACGCTCTTCCACAATCCGCAATTCTGCCGCTCCTCCTACTCCAGCTCCGCCGCCGAAGGCACTGGCGCTTCATACCGCCACGTCAGCGAAATCAGACGATCTCCACCGGGCAATGCAGAAGTTGCCGAGTCTGGGGACGTGTCAACTGGAATCTCTGCGTGTCGGCGACGCGCCTCAGTAATTGCAAGCGCAATGAGTTCATCGTCTGCCATACTGCTATAAGCGTACGGTGATGACACTTCGGAAGCGCGGAGATCGACAGTCAAGGTGACCTGCATTGCAGAGGAACTGCGTCGTGGCGGTAGCGGCGGAGGTGCCGGCTCTTCAATCTCAAGAGGTGGTGGCGGTGGAGCAGCTTCACGTGGGGCACGTACCGGAGCTGGTGCGACTGGCGCCGCTTCTCCAACCACAGGAGTCGTGTCACTCGCAGCCGCTGCTACAATCTCGTTTGCCGGTTCTTGCGATGCGTCTGCTACTCGTTCTCGTTCTTCGGAACCTCGGTCATGGTCTTTGTCACGTCTGTCTGACTTGCGACCTCGTCCCCGCCCACGTCCACGCTGAGAACGACGACCTTTACCGCGTGGTTCTTCCTGTCCGTCGGCTCCCTCTTCTCCATCCGCAGTGGCCCTACGGTCGTCTTCCGCAACCTCAGCTTTCCGATCTTCCGGTCGTACTCGCGGGGTGCCAGGAATAATACCATGACCAAGATATTGGATTTCATCAGTTGAGAAGCGATCGAGAATATCTTCGGCCAGCTCTACGGCCTTCTCTTCTGTATACGCCTCTGCATCCAACTCAACGATGGTCGTGAAATATAGCGAGCGGCTTGGTGGGTACGGTCCCAAACCACCACTCGTATCATGTTCGTAGTAATGCAGGCGTGGATGCCGCAACCCAGGGAATGCCGCTGCAGCAACCCGTTCGGCCTCTGCTTGCGACTCACCTTTAGTCTCGAAAACTGCCGTTATATGAAAATGCGCCATAAAAGTGAGGCGGACTATACCGTCCGGTCCTCTTTCTCGCAAGAGCTGCACGGTAACGACAATGAAGGAGGGTGAGGGAGGATTTCATCATCAGTGTTCACTTTGTATCTGGACCTTGTTCCGATTTCAGAGTAGAGTGAGAGTATCGGTCGGGTTCACACAAACCCTTGACGCTTCGATTCTTACAATTCGGTAAGACGCGAGCGGACCACGCCTCGGGCCGATAATTCGGCGATCGGTTCCTGGCTAAGCGGACTCTGGGCCCGCGATTGGGTGCGCCGAGGAAGGAGGTGATCCAGCATGGTCGCAAATACGGTGATGTGTAAGGTGGTGGCCTCCTAGGCTGACGTACCCTGATGTTAATGGGTGGTCCCTGGAGGCATCCAGGCACCGCCGAAATCCCGACAGCCCGCTTTCACCGGCGGGACGCCCCTACGGCGGAACACTGGCGGGATTTTTACTTTCAGACAACAAATACGGCATCAGCGTCGAGAACAAATTCACTTCTGACCCAAGTTGTTTCCCAACTCCACTGAGTAGTCCCATCACACGCCCAACAAGAACGAGGTCGCTTGGCGCTTCGACAATAGGATCCTTGCGCATCGCATCATCGATTTCTTTATTGAATCGTTCGACCATTTCCGGATCAGCATAGGCTTTGTTCTCTTTCACCGAATGGCCGAGCATCGCTTCTCCGAGCACCAGTAGACTCTCTTCGCCTCCGTGCTTGGTGACAAACCCTAAGCGTCGGAACGAGGCCACAATCTCGGCTGAATTCTGCGTGACAATCGCGGTCGTTAAGCGCGCCATCTCCGCGGGAAACTCTGGTGGCAGATCTTTGGTCAGACCAAAGTCAAGAAACACTAATCGAGGGCCGGCTTGTACAAGCAAATTGCCTGGATGCGGATCCGCATGAAACAATCCGTCGAGCAAAATCTGCTGCAAATAGGCTTCCGTCAGTCGTTGCGCGACAACGCGCGTATCAATGCCCGCACTGCGGAGTTGTTCAACTTCAGTAACCTTGATTCCTTCCATGAACTCCATCACGAGGAGTTTCTTGGTCGTGTGCTCCCAATAAATACGCGGCACGATGACATCGTCTCCTCGTGCGGCGAAATTATTGCCGACGGTCTCGGCATTCTTTCCTTCGTTGATAAAATCCAGTTCCAACGGAATGTATCGCTGCATTTCTTTGACGACAAAACGAAAATCAAAGCGCGGTTCCAAGCGGGCCAGCCAGTCAACAAAGAAGGCAATGTTTTGCATGTCCAATTCGACGAGCGCAGCAACGTCAGGATATTGCACTTTGACGGCTACGGGTCGGCCGTCGCGCAGGACCGCTTTGTGCACTTGGGCTAACGAGGCCGCCGCAACCGGCTCAGGAGAGAACGACGCAAAAACTTCGTCGAGCGGTTTCTGCAGTTCAGCCTCGACTCGTTGCTTGATCAGCATGAACGGGCGCGGCGGCACTTTGTCATGCAATCGCGAGAGCACTTCAATGTATTCTGGTGGCAGGATATCCGCTCGCGTCCCAATGAATTGACAGGCTTTCACCAACCAGCCTTCAAGGCGTAATGCCGTGCGATAGATCAGCTCAGCACTGCGGCGATGATGCCGAGCGTAGCGTTCATTCAATCCGCGTTGCGAAACAAAGCGACCGTAGAGTTGGGTGGATTTGTAGCCGCCGTAAATGCGCACCACCATCTGTGCGACTAGAAGGAAACGACCAAAACGCACTCGCCGTGTGAGTGACTGCTGGCGATGCGTGTTGACTGCTGTCTCATGTGTCATGCCGGTAACCTCATTCGTTGCTTTCTTCCCTCCTTTTCGGCAACATCGATTTTATCTTAGCGAAACTCGACAAAGGACAAAGTACCCGCCCATGAAACTCTCAGATATTCAACAACGCCTGTCGCCAGAAATGCTGGACCTGAGCACGAAACTGCTCCATCTCGCCAATGCTGCCGGACAGACCTTGCGGAAATCGACCGAGGTGGCACAAGAGCTGGCCAAAGATCCCTTCACTGAATCAGCGAAGCAACAGGCAGTGATTGCCGAGTTGCTTATCATCCTGCTCCATTCATGTGACCGCATCGCATCCGCCGCATTTCAAACCACCGTGCCAGAGCAGACGGCAATGACGTTGCATTCCGCCTTTATGACCGGCCTGGTTGGCGCGACGCTTCCCGCATTTGTCCAAGCTGCTTGTCCCGATGAAGATGAGGAAGAACAGGAAGAGACCCAAGCCGATTTGCTCCACCTCTATAACAGTCGTGCCATCCAGTACGGATTCTTCTCGTTGAACAGTGCCAAAAACGAACAAGCGCACGAACCGTTGTTAACACTGACGGGGATTCGTCTTGCCGAAGCGCTGGAATGCTCAGACAACGCCGAGGTGATCCTGCACGGCGTCGAAGTCGTTATCAATGCACTGGCGACATTACGCACAAAGTTACCGTTGAAAGAGGTGATTGGGAAACTGATTGCTGGAACATCATGAAGCTGAGTTCACGCGCCAAGTCGCGGTACGCACCGCCTGCCTTGCGTTTGACTGAACAATCCAACCTGAGCAACAAATTCGAGTTTTCCTTTTCTTCTTTCGGTACAGTGACAATCAAGAGCAAGTCGTATGATGCAAAGGCAGGAACCATCACCCATCACTCGTGCAGCGATTCAAAAAAATCGTCAGGCACGTAGTGGAACAGTTTCATCCACAAAAAGTGATTCTTTCAGCAGAGGGAGTGCACTGGAGTCCCCATTGCACGAAACTCTCCCGATAATGCTAACATCAAAGCTCTATGGAAAGTACAATTCTCGCTGCAGCTACACCGTTTAATCCCACTGCCGAATGGTTGGAAGCCGATGGGCTCGGAGGATTTGCCTCGGGTTCGGTGAGCGGTATTCGGACCCGCCGTTACCACGCCCTGTTGCTTACTGCGACTGCCCCGCCGACTGGTCGCTTTGTTCTGGTCAACGGCTTCGACGCCTGGGTCGATACCCCTCATGGGACATGCTCATTGTCTTCGCAGCGCTATGCCCCTGATGTGATTCACCCAGACGGGGCGCAGCGGATCAAATCGTTTACGATTGATCCCTGGCCGTGTTGGCGTTTTGAACTCGACGATGGCACCGTCATCGAACACGAACTTTTCGTCTGCCACAACACCTCGGTCGTTGCCCTTGCCTGGCGACTACAGACACCACGCACAGGGGTGTCACTCTCAGTGCGGCCTTTCTTTTCAGGGCGGGATTATCATTCACTTCACCACGAAAATCCTGCGTTTCGTTTCGAGGGCACAGCTCAGGGGGTACAGCGACGCTGGCAACTCTACCCTGACGTTCCTGCGATCCTCACCCTCTCCAACGGTGAGTATATCCATCAACCAGA
Source organism: Deltaproteobacteria bacterium (assembly GCA_016874775.1). NCBI lineage: Bacteria > Pseudomonadati > Myxococcota > Myxococcia > Deltaproteobacteria bacterium. Next base: position 3,825 of record VGTJ01000035.1, on the reverse strand, counting down.
TTGGTATCGCAATTTCTCCTATACGGAAGAGCGCGCACGAGGCCTCGATTACACCGAAGACCTCGCCACGCCAGGAACCTTTCGTTGGGATATGTCCAAGGGCGAAGCCATACTGATTCTTGCCGCCGAAGGGCATGAAAATGGTGTGTTGCCACACAACACCTCAACAGAGAACATCTTTACCGCCCTGCGTACCGCTGAGAAACGTCGCCGCAGTCGTTTTCCTTCGCCATTGCATCGTGCCGCCGATGCCTATCTCGCTCAACGCGGCACCGGGAAAACGCTGGTTGCAGGTTATCCGTGGTTTACCGATTGGGGGCGTGACACGTTTATTGCGTTGCGCGGTCTCTGTCTGGCAACTGGACGGTTGGAGGAAGCCCGCGATATTTTGCTGGCGTGGGCTGGAACGGTCTCGGAAGGTATGTTGCCCAACCGCTTTCCTGATCATGGTGATACGCCAGAATTCAACTCCGTCGACGCTTCACTATGGTACATCATCGCTGTTCATGATTTCTTGCAAGCAGTCGAAGACAAGCCCCGCAAGGCGTCACAAAAAGTTCGTAGTACCTTACAAGAAGCGATCGAGGCTATCCTGACTGGGTTCGCCAAAGGAACGCGTTATGGTATTCACGCCGATGCTGACGGCCTACTCGCCGCAGGAGAAGCAGATCAGCAATTGACGTGGATGGATGCCCGCGTTGATGGACACGTCATTACGCCCCGCATTGGTAAGCCGGTTGAGATTCAAGCGCTGTGGCTCAATGCGCTCCATATCGCCAGCCGTTTCGCTACGCATTGGCAAGAATTGCTGGCGCGTGGCCGCACAGCTTTTCAGCAGCGTTTTTGGCATGAGGCAGGCGGGTATGTGTATGATGTTGTCGATGTTGATCATCAACCTGGCATGGTTGACGCGGCGTTCCGCCCCAATCAGATTTTTGCGGTTGGCGGGTTACCCATCGCACTGATTGAAGGAGCGCAGGCAAAATGCATCGTCGATGCGGTAGAGCAACGCTTATGGACGCCATTGGGATTACGTTCGCTTGCCCCAGATGATCCCAGCTATGTTCCGCATTATCAAGGTGGCGTGTGGCAACGTGACAGTGCTTATCATCAAGGTACGGTCTGGCCGTGGCTTGTCGGACCATTTGTTGAAGCGTGGGTACGAGTGCGCGGGAACACAGCCAAGGCAAAGCGTGAAGCTCGCGAGCGGTTTCTCGCGCCACTCTTTCAGCATCTCGATAATGCCGGCATAGGCCACATCTCTGAGATTGTTGATGGCGATACACCGCACACACCGCGAGGGTGCCCGTTTCAAGCGTGGTCAGTTGGGGAGATGTTGCGACTTGAGTTAAGCGTACTGAGCCGATAGCGCACGGCACCATTCGTGTACATAGAGCGATGGGTTCCTTTGCCCGAAGGGCAAAGGGCAGGATGAGAGAAAAAAATACAGAAGTGCATTATTCGCTCCCCTCGCCGACTTGAGTAACTGCTGCCCGACACATGCGTCCACCTCAGGCACTCAGGACGAAATCGGACCACGGGAGATTCGTATACTTCCTCACGCGCAGTGAAATCCCCATACCCCCCTTTGCAAAGGGGGGGACCGAAAACGGCCCCCTTTAGCAAAGGGGGCCGTGTGTAGCGCGGAGGGATTTGTTGCCTGTGCTGTACCAATGTCGTGTGGACTCATTTAGCGCACGTAACGGGGGCGTTTCTCCAAGGCTGTCAGACGAGCCTTCAAGGTTTCGAGCTCTGCTTGCTAAGGAAGAGAAGGGGCGCGTGCTGCGCCAGCTCCTCGCCAGTCTACCGGCGAACGAGATTGCGGTGTTTCAAAAGGTATGGCCCGCACCGTTTCTGAGCTCGTTGGGTATGGTCTATGGAGGTGCAATGAGTAACGCATACGTGCATGGTTACGATCCGCGCGAAAATCAGCGGCTGCAAGACCAAGCATCGACGCTGGTGGAACTGTTACATGCGGATACGGCATACCCAGCCGGAAGCCGTGTGTTGGAAGCTGGCTGCGGCGTTGGATCACAGACCGTGACCTTGGCATCAAAGAGTCCGGGGGCGATCATTACGTCCATTGATATCTCCGCAGCCTCGGTCGCCGCAGCCCGGAAGGCAGTAGAGGCCGCAGGTATACGCAACGTCACGTTTCAGCAAGCGGACATCTTTCACTTGCCGTTTCCTCCGCAGTCCTTCGACCACGTGTTCGTGTGCTTCGTCCTTGAGCATCTGACGCAACCCGTAGAAGCCTTACGAGTATTGAAGCAGATGGTGGAACCTGGCGGCACGATCACCGTGATTGAGGGCGATCATGGATCTACCTACTTTTATCCTGAGAGCGCGTATGCGCAACGAGCGATTCAGTGCCAGGTCGACTTGCAAGCCAGAGCTGGAGGAAATGCCTTGATCGGTCGGCAGTTGTATCCTTTGTTACACGCAGCTGGCTTTTACGATGTGCACGTCTCGCCGCGCATGGTCTATGTCGATGGCAGTAAACCGGCGCTGATCGACGGCTTCACCAAGAGAACGTTCACAGTGATGATCGAAGGGGTTCGACCCACAGCGCTGGAAGCGAAGCTGATGAGCGCGGCGGACTTTGATCGGGGGATTGCTGATTTGTATCGCACTGCTGAAGCCGATGGCGTGTTTTGCTACACGTTTTTTAAGGCTACTGCGGTGAACTGACAGGTGAGAGCGGCCTGCGCGACCAGAAACTCACCGAGAATACGAAACTTGCCTTCGGGTGTCTTCGCCTCCAGCAACTGGTCGCGCACGTCATGGGCTCGGGCTCCCCACACACCGTCCAACGCCACATGCCTATTGTGGAACTTATCAGCAGGCGCGTTGAAAAATGGATCGCTTCACTCCTTGGAGAACCCGAGCGTCCCAACATAGAACGCAAGCGCTTCGTCGTAGTCACGCACAACCAGTGCAACGAGACCAATGGACTGTTGCATGGTGTTCAGCTCAGCGAGGACTGGTCTACCAGTCACTCGTCTGCTGTGGCTATATGGTGCGCTATGGAGAAAAGAACGACGGTCAATTCCCGTTCTCTTATCAAGACACTCACGAGTGAACTCCAGCGCCACGCCGACCCCGCGTTTCGCGAGTTAGTGCGGACCCGTTACAACATGAAGGTCGATAAGTTCTGGGGAGTACGCACACCAACGATCCATAAGGTTGCCAGTCAGTACTTCCCTGAGATCAAGTCAATGAGTGTTGATCAGCGCTTGGCGGTGTGTGACCAACTCCTCGCCACAGGTGTGTATGAACATAAGATTCTGGCCTTTCGCTGGGCACGCGTCAGCCGCAAAGATTTTGCCGAGCAACATCTGACACGCTTTGCGACATGGTTGGACGCCCATGTGAGTGATTGGAGTGACGGTGATGATCTCTGTATTCATGTGATCGGCGAGTATTTCGTGCAGTATCCAGTACGAACAAAAGCGGTCCTGCAGTGGGCACGTTCAAGCAATGAGTGGATGCGGCGCGGAGCAGCCGTGTCTCTGGTGTTGCCCGCGCGCAAGGGACAGCAGTTGGATCTGGTGTTCGCCGTCGCGGACAAACTCCTTACTGACGAGAAGCTATTAGTCCGCAAAGGCTACGGCTGGCTCTTGAAGGAAGCAAGCAAGGCCCACCCGCAAGACGTGTTTCACTACGTTATGCGTAAGGCGGTGGCAGGAAACAACTTACCGCAATAGTGATTGACCGGAGTGGAGAGCCTCTGCACAAGAGCAGGGATGAGAGACGAGACCATTGTGTGCTGGCTTCGGTCTAAGTATCGAAGTCTGGTCGAAGAGCTGGATGAACGCGGGCGAC